>NZ_JBQXES010000014.1:0-49189 GCF_052599055.1 Thermophilibacter sp. ZX-H3
GACCGCCTTCATCCGCGAACCTCGATTCCGTCGGGTTTAACGGTCGGATTTTCCGCCAT
Organism: Thermophilibacter sp. ZX-H3; assembly: GCF_052599055.1. Classification (NCBI taxonomy): domain Bacteria; kingdom Bacillati; phylum Actinomycetota; class Coriobacteriia; order Coriobacteriales; family Atopobiaceae; genus Thermophilibacter; species Thermophilibacter sp. ZX-H3. The sequence goes on from NZ_JBQXES010000014.1 coordinate 60, forward strand.
CGACCTGCGGAGACGGGGCGCGGGCGGACACACTTTCTGTCCGAGTGGTTAAAAGCTCCGCACGGATTAAAGGCCGAGAAAAAGGGGCATCGACCTGCGTCGATGCCCCTGAAGCGGACACACATTTTGTCCTATAAGCCACAAACGACAAAGCACCAAGGCCGAGCAACCGTTTCAGGTCGCTCGGCCTTGGTGTGATGCTTCAAGGTAGCTTGACTACGAACCCAAATGGACTAATAGCAGTTCTTGCAAGGCCGACTCTTACCGGCAGACTGAGCATCAGTAATGGAGCCGGAATATATCGTAGTAGAGCGTTTAAGCGAGGGGCAGTTCCTCGTTGAGTGCCAGACCTCTCCGCCGGGAGTCCAGTAGACGACAGAGGTCTGCGTATCGCCAGGCTGCTGGGAGCCGCCCGGTTGCTCGGGCTCACCGGGCTCCTGCGGTGGGAATGTCCAGCCAGTGCCGGTTCCGTACCAGCCAACACCCTCCTCACGCCAGCCAATTGTGACAAGGTGGTTGTTTTCGTCGGCCGACGTGGTGTAGTTGTGAGTTCCGGTTACGGCAAAGGGATTGTACTGACGGTAGATTGGCACAGAGCCTCCCGATTGCCAGCCCACGCCCTCGTAGCTCCAGCCTGCAGCGACAAGTGAGTCACACTCAAACTTACTCGTGGTGTAGTGATGGTCCCCACCCGGCACAAAGGGATTATAGAGACGATAGACGGGCTCACCCGAGGTCGGCGCAACCCAGCCGACACCTTCCCAGGTCCAACCCGCTGGAACCAGGCTGTCGCGCTCTACGACGCTTGACGTATAGAAGTGCTCGCCTGTATAAGGGTTATAAAGACGATACATGTCTTGGGAGGTGGCGGCCTGGGCGGTCGCGGGAAGAACAATGATTATGCCCAGCACAATTGCTGCCAGCTAACGAACCAGGCCCCGCTCCCTTGACGCTTTTCTTTCTTTGCGCATCCTATTCCTCTCTTTCCGACTAGCCCAGGCGCCGTTCATATGGCGACGAGGCCAGATTGCAGTCCCCGAGATATAGACCCACGCTACCCCACTCCATACCACGCAATGCCCTCCTCCCGCCAACCGGCGGAAACAAGGCTGTCGTTCTCAAACTTCGACGTTGTATAGTTATGAGTTCCAGTTGCAGCAAACGGATTGTATTGTCGATAGAGCGGCACCGCGCCGTCCGCAGGCTCGCCCCTAGAATCCTCTGCCGAGCGCCAGCCCACTCCCTCGTAGGACCACCCCTCTGCGACAAGGGCGTCGCGTTCGATCGCGCTCGTGGTGTAATGGTGGTCGCCGCCAGCCGCATACGAGTTGTAGAGACGATAGACCGGGGCACCGGAAGCCGGTGCCGTCCAGCCTATGCCCTCGTATGCCCAGCCGACCGCGACAAGAGCGTATGCCTCAGCAACGCTTTCGGTATAGAAGTGCTCGCCCGTATACGGATTGTAGAGACGCTGCATCTCAGCGCCATCGCTATCAGCCCTACCCGCAATGCCCATAGTGGGCATCGTCACGGAGTATGACCCGTACGGAACGTCTCCGACACCTTCCTCGATTCCAAACAGCTGAACCCAGTAGTAGGAACCTCCAACGTTAATGCAGCCGACTCCGATCGACCTGTAACGTGAGCTCAGAATGTTTGCTCGATGACCCTCGCTCTGCATCCATCCCTGCATAACCGCAGATGGAGACATATACCCCATGGCAATATTCTCGCCAAAAGCCTTGGATGAAACCGAGGTGCAGATAAGTCCATTCGGGCGAACATGGCTAAACGTAACAGCCGTCTCCCCCGCGCGCAGCATCGCAGCGCTGGTCAGCTCCTCGTCAAGGGCAAGCGGCGCGAGGCCCTCAGCGGCCCGCTCGGCATTCACGCCATCGACGACCTCCCGCGCGTAGTCAAAGTTCGTCACGCCCGATACGCCCTGCTGATCGATGGGCGCAGCCCGGGCCACACCGGGATTGAGCCACATGAGCCCGAGGATGACAACAAGGGCAAGAAGCCCTGTTATCCACCGTCCCCTTAGGTTGTTGCATCCCATAGCAATCTCCAAACTACGTCCCCATAGCCCAAGCAAGCGGCGTATACGCGAATGACAGGACCCAAGAAACGATGGACAAACAGACTTGAAAAGGCTTCCAAAGAGGTGCCGGTTGTCTATCAAACTGATTCTTTCTCTCTTCCCATCAGGCCAATCAACCCTCAGTCCGCAAAAGGCGCGTGGGGTCGGCGGACGAACCCGTCGACCCCACGCGCCCTCATTTCAGGGACAAATCATCAGTCGCCCAAACGATAGTCGCCTTTACCTGATGCCGTACCAGGCTATGCCCTCGTCGTTCCAGCCGGCCGCCACGAGACTGTCCCTCTCGACCTCGCTCGTGGTGTAGTTGTGGGTGCCGGTCGTCGCGTAGGGGTTGTACTGACGGTAGATGGGCACGGCACCCTTGATGGCGTTGCCATCCTCGTCAGAGGCCGAGTACCAGCCCACGCCCTCGTACTCCCAGCCTGCCTCCACGAGCGAGTCGCGCTCGACAACCGAGAGCGTGTAGTGGTGATCGCCACCCTCGACGTAGGGGTTGTAGAGGCGGTAGACAGGAGCACCCGCAGAGGGGGCCACCCAGCCCTCGCCCTCGGACTCCCAGCCCACCGACACCAGAGAGTCACGCTCGAACGCAGAGGAGGTGTAGAAGTGCTCGCCGGTATAGGGGTTGTAGAGGCGGTACATAGCGGCAGACTTCTGGTCCCACTTGGCGTAGAGCGTCATGTCGCCCGTGACGGGCTTGGTGAAGTCGTAGGCCACGGTGCAGGCCTCATCGGCGTACCAGCCGGCGAAGTCGTAGCCCTCGCGGACGGGGTCGTCGGGCTTGGCAACGGGCTCGCCGTAGTCGACCGGCGAGACGACGTCGTCGTTGCCGTCGACGCCGTCGTCGAACGTGACGGAGAGCTTCCTGATGTCCCACTTGGCGTAGAGCGTGATGTCGCCCGTGACGGGCTTGGTGAAGTCGTAGGCCACGGTGCAGTCCTCGTCGGCGTACCAGCCGGCGAACTCGTAGCCCTCGCGGACGGGGTCGGCGGGCTTGGCAACGGGCTCGCCGTTGGCGACCGTCGAGACGACGTCCTCGTTGCCGTCGACGCCGTCGTCGAACGTGACGGACCGAGCGACAACCCACTTGGCGTAGAGCGTCATGTCGCCCATGACCGGCTCGGTGAAGTCGTACTCTTCGGTGCACCCAGGATCGGTGTACCAGCCCGCAATCACGTTCCCCTCATTGCCGTCGTAAGTCATCGGGTCGGCATAGTCGCCGAGGTAGACGTCGGCAGTCTGGTCCTCCACGCCCTCGAGCTGGAAGTCATAGGTCACGACAGGCGTCTGCTTGAACTTGACATAGAGCGTAGTGTCCTCTTTTACGCCGCCAAAGTTCGTGAACTTACTTCCCGAGTAGTCGGGGGTAGTGTAAAAACCGTCGAACTCGTAGCCCTCGGGAATCTCGACCTTGAGGTGCTCGAACGCCGCAGACTTGTTAAGCAGCTCTCGCTGCTCATCAGGGCTGAGGTCGAGGTCAACCGTGACGGTGTAGAAGGGCTCCTTAGACTCAGGGCTCAGGTAGTACGTGACCGTCGGATCCTTCGTCCAGCCAGCGTAAACGTCGGTATCAGCCTCTACGGCACGGAAGTTGTAGCGCTGCGTGCACTCTTTGTCAGAGTACCAAGCCTCAAACTTGTAGCCATCGCGCTCGGGAGGGTTGTCAGGTCGCGGGTGTGTTTCGCCATGCTCCACGGTTTCGACAAGATACGGCGTCGCATCAGTCATATCGTCGTAAGACGTCTCATTCCAATACGTTACCGTGTGTTCGCTCTCACCCCACTTGGCGTAGAGCACCAGGTCCTGATCGATGCCCGTGTTGAAGTAGTACTCGTTGGTAAGCTCGGGATCCGTGTACCAGCCATAGATGGTCTCGCCTTCGGCGGCGAGGTAGCCGGTCGGCCTGCTCACTCGCTTGCCGGCCTCATAGGTCTCGACCTTATCATCGTTGAGGTCGTTACCGAATATAAAGGTGACGGTATACGTCTCTGCATCTTGAGCCTCGGTGCCCGTCTCAGTATTTCCGTCGGCGGCAAACGCGGTTGCCACCGGAGCGACGACCGGGCTCAGCGCGAGCACGGTGGCAAGGCCTGCGGTCGCCGCCAGCTTCCCCTTGCTCCTAAAATCCATCTCCAGAGTCCCTTCTCCTAGTCAGCCAAATCCGGCATAGGCCGCTACGAAATCAGCCTATGCACGAATTATATGGTGCCAATATCATAACTCTGATGATGTTAGTTGAGCAACTTTGAAGTCGGTTAGCATAGCGTTACTGTTGGTCTGTCTCGGATCGTGCCTCGGCGTCAGCGTTTGCGAAGGGGGCGGGAGCGGGACACTCCCGTCCCTTCCTTCGGATTTTACCCTAGCATCACCTGCAGGAAGACGAACCTCGCAAGCCTCTCATCCCGGCGGGTAGCGCTGCGGGACGAGCGGTAACCCTCCTTCACGCATAAGCAGAAAGAGGCCCGGACACAGCTGGCTCCTGGCCCTCGTCATCACGTCGGCCCCCTCCGCGAATCACGCGCATAGGGGCAAGGTCATGCGCATCTTATATATATTGCTGCTCGGACATGTGCTGCCGCTCGGCCTCTATAACGCCCACGAAGAGCCCACTGCCAATCTCGACCATGGGACGACACAGACGCCCAGACGCCATCTCGGACCCCATGCGGACAACGCGGAATGGGGCGATGTAGTCGGGCCTTGGGGAAGCGCCTTTTGGAGAACCCTCTGGCACGCGGAATGACGCCTCCCCTCGGCTCACGATCGCCATCCGCTTCGCAGTCTTCCCGAGCGCACGCCGGCTGGCTACGACCCCATCAGCTCGGCGAGTGGGGTCACCGACGCTGCGACGCGACGGGCGCAGCGCTGCGTCCTGGCAGTTCTACCGAGAGGGGCGCGCGAGACGCTCCCCAGCGCGACCCACGGGGCATGTGCGCGCACGTTGCAAGCGGGCGCACTGAGACACGGCGCCGTACTTGGCATGGAGGCGGCTGTTCGGGGATGCCGGGGTGAAGCGGGATGCGCGGCTGCCCGGCCATAGATATGCTGATCCGGCAGAGGCATTTCTAAAGGATGGATGGGCTGCGCCCTCAAACTCCCTGATTGTGACAAAAACATAAATGTTGCGCAACTAATTATGCCAGAGTTATGATACTTGCCATCCGTTGAGGCGACCCATTTTGGGCAAAATGGAACAAAGAGGAGAGCGATACATACATGAAGAGAAGAACCGGAGGGACTCTCGCGGTAACCGCTGGGCTCGCGGTAGCGGTTGCGCTGAGCCCCGTTGCTCTGCCGATTGCCTCGGCATATGCCGAGGAGGGCGATGCCGCCACGAATCCCGTGTCAGCGCAGGATGCAGGCAGCCCGGAGGACAAGTCGGCCCTCGGCTGGCATTACGGCAACTGGGAGAACTCGCACCTGTACGTCGACCTGGTCTTCCCATGGGGCATCTGCGATCTCTGCGGCGCGCCCTACTGGGATGGGTTTGGGCCGGGCTGTGGCGACGATCAGGAGCCGGAGCAGCAGCAGGGCTTCATCACCTTCCAGTGCACCGATCCTGAGAGCGGCGCCTCAACGATGCAGGACGTCGAGGGTCCCATCGTCGATGGCAAGATGACCATATCCGAGGTGCCCGACCCTGTCGTGTTCGAGGGGTATGACTTTGTCGGCTGGTCTGTCTGCGGCGGCAACCCCGTCTCCGCGGACCAGCTCAAGGGACTGGAGGTCAGTCCGTACATCGTTATCGAGGCGGTGTACGAGCCTTCGGCATCCGATCCCGTGATCGAGACCCATACGGTTACCTTTGATGACCAAATCGACGAGACGGAAAACGTCGTGGTCGAAGTTGAGGACGGGGACGCCGTTGCCGAGCCGGAGGTTGATCCGACGCGCGAGGGCTACTCCTTCGAGGGCTGGCACACCGAGCCGGCGTGCCTCACGCCCTATGACTTCTCCTCTGCCGTGACGAGCGACATCACGCTCTACGCCAAGTGGGTTGAGGTCGAGGATCCTTCGATCGATCCCGATGATCCTGTCATCGTTCCCGAGGATCCGGACACGAATCCGGATGATTCCGGCGCCAGCCCGGAGAATCCCGGCGATGACTCCGAGGACCCGAACGGCGGCGCCCAGACTTCCGGTGCGGCGTCCGATGACAAGGCCGACTCTGGGGACGACGCACTCCCGGAGACCGGCGACGCCACAGTTGCCGTTTCGGGCATTGCTGCGCTCGGCGTCACCGCGGCTGCTGTTGGTGCGCTTCTTAGGCGCCGGAGCTAAGTCGTACGAGAAGGGCCCACTTGCTCAGGGTGACAGAATGCGCGTGAATCAAGCACCCTGAGAGCTTCGTGGAAGTGGCAGGCCTCCGCCATCGCACTTTGCTCGCGGCGCGAGCCCGCGCGATGGCGGAGGCCTTCTGCACAGCCTGCTCATGCAATAAGAAAAAGGAGGCTGCCTCAGAGCTCGATTGGACTCTCTCGGATGAAAACCCGAGGGCATGCAGAACTGCTTTTCGAGTGGCTCGCCTCGGGATGTGACACCCACCAAAAACGCTGAAGAGCCCTTTTTTGGCATATCTGTAAACCAAGAAGGACAAAGGAGCATGCGTGATGAACACGGTAGACTCGATGACGGGAAGGCCGAGCGTTGACCGCCCTTGGCTGAAATATTACCCGGAAGCACTTCAGAAGATGATACGTCTACCCGAATGCACGGTGGAGGAGTACCTCCACGCCAGCTGCCCGGGGGACGACGTGGACGCCATCGACTTCTATGGTACCCGCATTCGCTGGAGCGCGGTCTTTGGCCAAGCGGATCAGGCTGCACGCGCGCTGCGCAGCCTTGGATTTGGTGAGGGGGACCAGATTCCCGTGTTCCTCGCCAACGTCCCCGAGTTCATCTACCTCCTGCTCGCCGCCGAGAAGATTGGCGCCTCGCTGCTGAGCCGCGACAATACCCTGCGCGAGAACGTTGAGGCAGTGCGCAACTCCGGCGCCAAAGCAATGTTTGCCCAGGACTGGCTCTCGCAGGACGAGCTCGGTCGCTTCCTTGCCGATACGGACGTGGAGCGCGTCGTGCTTCTCGACGCGTGCAACTCCTGCAGCCGCGATGACATGCCCGATTACGTCCGGGCCAATCTTGACCGTCACTATCCCACCGAGAAGGCCCACGGCTCAAAGACCTTGACCTGGGACGAGTTCCTTGCCCTCGGCAACAGCTATATCGGTGAGGTCTACGCTCCCACCAACATTGACCGTCCGCTTTTCCGCGCCTACACCAGCGGATCTACCGGCCCCTCCAAGCAGGTCATTCACTCAGCGCGTACCATGCTCTCAGTCATTGCGCAGATGAACTTCTACGCTGGTTCCGCCGATCAGCGCCCCACTTGGATGGTCACGTGTCTGCCGCCTACGCTTGTCGCCGTGGTGGTTGCCATGGTGCTGATGCCGCTCGCATCCAACAAGCTCCTTATTCTCGACCCGTACTGTGCCGTTGAGGACGTCGATCTTGAGCTGATGCGCAACAAGCCCAACAGCTGGCCCATTATCCCGATGTTCATCGAGACCGTTATGCGCAATGGTCGCGTGCCTGACGACTACGACCTCTCTCACCTCACGGCAGCGGGCGCCGGTTCCGAGTCCTACAACAACAATCAGATGCACCGCGCGCAGAAGTTCCTCGAGGACCACAACTGCCACATCCGCTTTACCACCGGCTACGGCAGCAGCGAGGCGGGCTCCAACGTCTCCCTGCCGATGGCGCCCCACCCCATGGGCAACGGCAACGTTGGCATTCCCATGCTATTCAACACCGTCAGCGTGTTTGAGCCGGGGACCCAAAACGAGCTGACCTACAACCAGATGGGAGAGATTTGCATCGCCGGACCCGGCCTCATGCTGGGATACGACAACCCCAAGGCCACCGCAAAGGCGCTGCAGAAGCACGCCGACGGTCGAACCTGGCTGCATACCGGCGACATTGGCTGGATGAATGAGGACGGCGTCATCTACGTACAGACGCGCGGCAAGGCAACGCGCTTTGGCGGTGGCGACCTCGCAACCCTCCCACTCGAAAACATCGTGGCGGACGCCAACATCCCAGGCATCGACGACGAATTCTTCGTGCTGGTCCCTGACGTGGAGCACACGCGCCATTTCCTGCCCTATCTTTTCGTAGTGCTCAAGGACGGCTACACCCTCGCTGACATAGAGAAGCCTGTGCGCGACTGTCTGCCCGAGGAGTACATGCAGCCCGTCGAGATTCGCCAGCTGAGCGCCCGCCCCTTCTTCCACTACAAGACTAATCGTATCGGTCTTTCCCAGAAGATCCTGGCCGAGAGGACCCAGAAGACCGACGAGATGGATGCCCTCAACGAGAGGTGTTAGGCATCTTTCGCTTATCCGCTTCCTGACGGTCTGTCGGGCCGCATGCTCCGCCCCTCTGGGGGCGAGCGTGCGGCCCGCTCTGATTCGCCCGCGTCCCCGCCCCATTGGATTAAGGCGACACATTTGATGTAGCAGAGATTGGCGGATGGATGTTCGCGCTGCAACGCGAGAAGCGCCATAGGGAAATGAGGGGCGCGACAGGCCTCTCCCCCGCATCTCTTGCGCGCCCCTCCAAGAACAGCCGAGCCTCGCCAGCAAATGCTGCGCCGCGTCCTAATTCGGGGTGCCCTCGCTCAGCGCTCACTTTCCTTGCATAGTCGGTTCCCGCGAACAGGACGCGCATCACGGTCGCCACGCGCTCAGGCTCCTCCTCAATCCAGTAGAAAATGCAGATAGTCTCCCACATCCATCGTCCGGAACTCATGACCCAACTCGCATAGCGGCACACAGGCCCTCCTGCACCATGGCATCAGGCAGAGCGACGAGGCCCTCCTCTCAAACTAGTCAAGGAAGCGCTCGGCGGCTTGGGGGCTGCCGAGCGTCTGTGCCATGTACCTCACGGCATCAACCACGTCGCAGTGAGCGAAGGGAAGGATCTCGGCCCTATACACGGCTGGGTTCCACGCTCGTGGCTCTTGCGACAGCTGCGCGGGCTTCCAAGAGGACCTCGTCAAGCGAGAAGCGTTTTCGGAAATTGCCGCCTCACGCTCTGCCTTGCGCAGTGCCACAAGAACCTCCGGATGAAAGCTAGGCTCCTCGAAGGACTCCATGCTCATGACAACCATATCGCCGCGGCCGTTGCGCGTGAGGATGACGGGGCGACCGCCCTCGTGCACGTCCTCGGAAATCGCCGCGAACTTGTTCCTCAGGTCACTCACCGGACGAACGGGCTGCATGCCGACTCCTCTCTGGCGGTTGCTATCATAATTCTGATAGCAACCGCCAGCTTTAATCGCAGAGGAGCGCGCCTACGCCCTATCCGATGCCGTACCAGGCTATGCCCTCGTCGCTCCGGCCGGTCGCCACGAGGCTGCCCCTCTCTCGAGGGGTTGTACTGGTAGTAAAGAAATACAACACCAAAATAATTACCTACCTCACTGCTCATCGAGCACTGGCCTATCCCCTCGTAGTTCCAGCCAAGTGATGCGAGATGGCCGCGCCCGTCAAAGCGAGTAGTGTAATGGCTGCCTCATACGAAAGGATTAGATTATATAGCCGATAGGCGGGCGCGCCCTTCGAGAAGACCATCCGGTCAACGCCCTCAGTTTCCTGGCCTGCATCGAGGGAGAAGTTGAATCCATCGTACCCAAGGAATGGTGCCGTATAAGAGAGCTCGCCTATTGCACAAACGTAATGAAGACAGAGCCCAACCCGATGGCCTCGCTATCACGTGACAAGAAAGTAGTCTCGTAAAGGCCCGCCAGCAGGTAAGCAGCTGCCATTATGGTGCTCTTGTGGTATGGGGTTATGCACACTACAGCAACCACCACAGATGACAAAGCATGCCATAGGGAAGATTCCATAAACGAGATATACGCTCAATCTGAGCAGTCTTCCAAGCAGACAGTCGACGATTGATCTGACTCTAGCAATGGCAGTTTCGCTATCATGGGTAAGGTCGAAGGTCAGTCCCCCATTGATTCCGCGATGACCCCAGACTTATTTGGAAAGCAACCGCTCTGCATTAGCTAGACTTATTTGTATCGCATCAATTCATGGTCGAACGCTAGACTGGCATTAGCACTTGGCGTCTCACTCGCCGTTGTTAGAAAGTAGGTACAGATTTGACTTACGAGTCCTCTGATTCGATAATCCGCCCCGACCTACACCGCAGAGTAACCCCTTGTCTGCTGATAGCGTTTACCCTACTGCTTGGAACCTCCCTCTCTTTACTTGCGGGACAGGAGTCGACCATAGGATTCTCTCTCTTTGGCATCCTTGTTACTTGTGCAGTCATTGCCGCCGAATACACCTCGTGGAGAGTCTTTTTTACTTCACAACGTAATAGTTTTTTTGGACGAACAAATTTGCGGCTCTTAGTGAATCTGCTGATAGCATCCTCCTTGGCAGGGCTCCTCTTTGAGTTTGGAACATTAGTTGGAGCTCAATGCGCTTCTCCGCTAAATCTCTCTGACTGGAAACCTTTTAGGGTCTTTTTGTTCTCGCTTGCCTTCTTTCTCTTGTGCCTCCTTATTACGTGCACGGCACAGCCAAGAAACACATCTCCCAAGCCGTGCGCATACAGCGCGGAAGTGGACTACCGCCACAACCCCAGTCCATTCCATGTTCTCGCCTTAGCTGGCACCGTTGCTGCCCTTGCATTTGCTTCCGCATTATTCGCAAGCGGCCTTTTTGGTCTCGCCCTTCTCCCCCTGCTCTTCCTATCATTCAGTTTTTTTGCACTACTCATAATGGTCTTATCCTCTGTCCGTGGATACAACCTCAAGCCTCAAATAGTGTTTGCAGCCATAGCATTAGGAACCGGTCTTTCTATCATTTCATCATTTCCGGTATCTAACATGCTCTCATGGGATGATGAAGTACACTATTCAAATGCACTCCAGCTCTCCTATATCATGCAGCCGGAGGCATCGCCTTCAGACTCCCTGATGCAGCACGTTGGCGTCAGGGAGCCGGAATTTGAAAACGAAAGCACCCTCGGAAGAATGGGCATAGCTTTCAGTCGTGCCAGAACCTGGACCCAGCAGGAGTTTGCCTATGACCAAACAATGACGTGGAGTCGAGACAGCGTCTACTCGCTTGCATCAGAGCTCGACGCAAACGATGTCGACAAGCCTGTGGAGAACGTCACCGGACTTGCCCCTGTATTATCCAAATACAGCTTCCTATCATACATTCCATCAGCACTCGGCATCTGGATTGGAAGGCTCTTCGGACTGACATTTACCCTCACCTTTGCCCTAGGGAAGACCTTCAATCTGCTGTGCTACATATTTCTCGTCTTCATAGCTATTAGACTGATTCCAATCAAGAAGTGGCTTTTTCTCGCTATTGGACTGCTGCCGACCAATATCTTTTCCGCAAGCAACTACTCGTACGACTGGTTCCTCGTGGCATTTACTTTGTTATCGATTTCTCTTGTAGTTCGAGTCATTTGCTCGAACCGCAAGGTTTTCACCAAAGAGCTTTGGCTGATTCTCATCTGCCTTTTTCTGGCTCTCGCCCCAAAGGCAGTCTACTTTCCAATCGTGGGAGTAATCTTCTTAATTCCAGGCCGAGCCTTTGCAACGCCCACCCAGAGGAGACTCTTTGTTGTCGCCTCAATCGTCGTTGTCATATACGCATGTGCCACGTTCATCCTGCCAACAATCTTTTCAGGAGGGGCAGTCTACGGAGACAATCGCGCCGGAACAGGAGCTTCCCCCTCTCGTCAGCTTGCGTTTATCGCTTCCAATCCTCTGTCCTATCTAAAGATTCTCGTAAGCTACCTATACCATGAGTTTTTCGCCCTTGGCAACATCGAGACATCCTTTGCAGACTTTTATTATATGGGCCAGCTTACTGAAGTTTTCCCCGTGTTCCAAGGAGTACTGCTTGTTTGCGCAACTTTTATCATGCTTACAGACACTTCGGAAATGAGTGCTCGACTTATCAGCACTCCATCAATCATTTTTGGATGCTTCATTATACTCTGTACTGCTGCATTGATTAGTACGGCAATGTACGTTTCGTTTACAGAGGTAGGCCTTAACACCGTAATTGGAGTTCAACCACGGTACGCAATTCCGCTCATACCGATAGCAGGAGTGTTTATCCTTAACTTCCCACTGCTCAACAAAATGCCGAGTAGGGTATACGACGCTTTAGTTTCCATACTATGCGGAGGTTTTCCAGTACTCACGACATGGTTGTTCATAGTCTCAAGAGCTGTTATATAAGAATTTTGATCAGGAGGAGTACTGTTGGCAGCAGTATATCGCTTGGCTTCAGATCTTTGCCGAACGCAGCGATAGTATAGATGCCGAACAGGGGCTGTCAGTCGAAGGCCACGACCTACGATGCTGGTAACAGGACTGCTTTACCTGATACTCCAAATGCGAAGATTCTGACTTCACTGAAGCATATAAAGGTATACTAGATAAGTTGGTATAATGACCTCTTGACATTTGTTTTGAGCATATTCGTCTATAGTCATATTCAAGCTGTCTGAGCTCAGCATAGTTGTTATTCCTTTGGGTATCTGCGACTGCGTATATAAAATAGGAGAAGTCGATGTCAGCAGTGCTTTCGATTGTCTATCCAATTTCATATCTTATTGCATTTGCAGGTCTTGTGATCGTGCCCTCCTCAAATGATGAGGACAGGCTTATATCCCGTATTACTTTGGCCTTTTTTATGCTCATGGCTATAGACGCCCTATTCGCTGGACTTCTTACCATAATACGAATCCCGACCAATCTAGTGTCTTCAAGCGTTTTCCATATTGTCCTTGGCGCAGCGTGCGGTTACCTGATTAATCGTCAGAAAGGCATTCAACACTTTTGCCACGATGCGGTCGACTCGTGTGCACTGCTCATGCTCGCGTGCGTGGCCCTAATTTGCGGGCGCGCAGAGTTTGGCCCTGACCTCACCATACACTGGCTGGCATCCGATGCTGCCGTACATCTTGACCGCATTAGAACCATTGTGGAGACTGATTCTGTTAGAGGGATGTATGTTGCCTGGAACTTTATGGCCCCTTGGACTGAAATACTATCTATGTATGTCAACCCAGTGTCTGCTTATAAAGCCCTTATTGTTGGCGACTTAACCATCTTGTTCTTTAGCGGAGCTCTGTTCTATGCGCTCATGCTCTCGGTAATCCCTAAGGCTGATAAGAAACAGAGAGCGTTGTTTTTAGCCATGGCGCTGCTATACCTCCTTGGGTATCCACTTAATAGCATGATTTACGGTTTCTTCTACCTCAACGTTGGCGTGTGCATGGCGCTATGTGCAATTATTTTTTGCACAGAACTTATCCAAGCAACGAATGCCCTCAGGGTCATCGGGATGTCACTGTCACTTTTTGGCCTTATCAACAGTTACACACTTTTCGCCCCAACGATGTATATTGTGCTCTTTGTCACGCTCGTATGGAATTGGCATAAGAATGGGGGGCTATTCAGCTGGAAGCCTGTTGTTTCAATTGGATTGATTTTTGTTATGACTGGCGTTCTCGGTATATATTTTGCCTACTATGGCACATTTCCAAGTACCAGTACGGTCACGGCATCTTCCGCCATATCCTGGGAGGGGGGAATCTATCGGAACCTGTATTCCAATCAGATTCTGTTTGCCCCGCTTGCATTGGTCGCCATTTGGTCCCGCCGGAACCAGCTTCGCAGAAGCCCTGTAATCCTGACTTTTATCGCAACTTCGATTACGCTTTTAGTTGCTTTTTTACTCACGTTTAACGATATAGTATCGACCTACTATTTCTTTAAGCTCTATTTTCTCTTCTCTCCGCTAATTTTTGCCTGTGCCACATATGGAATCCTCTATACCCTTGCAGAAGGCGCCCGTGAGATAATAATTGCGAGTGCGCTCACCATCACAGCGATGGGTGTAGTCTCCATATCACAGATTGACCAAAGCCTTGCAAAGTATTTGCCCGAGCATGATTATGGCATCAGGCAAAGTTACCATCCAGCCTTGGACATCTATTCTTATAATTACTCGATGCTGAGATCTGCTTCTGAATTCAACCCCGAAGCTCTCGAATTATATGAAGAGGCAGAGCGCCTGACAAATGAGACTGAAAGACCGATAGGCTTCCTTGGCAATATTGAACAATACTATTGGTGGACTGCGCTTGTACGACAGCGTGAAGAACGACAGAACTATCCGATTGAGATACGACCCTGGATGACACAGACACCTCAAGAGGCATATAAGAACATAAACGAGACTTGTGATTACGTCCTAGTCCTCACTAGAGAGCCATATGAAAGTGTTGGCTCTGTTGAATCACGAGAAGTGTCGGCGTTACTTTCGAGTAATGATCCTATAATTGTATATACTAATTCTGCTGGTTATATTATTAAACAAAATCACTAGATGCTAGGTAGATATGATAGATTCTCTATACGAACTCTGAAAATCACAAACGAAATCTTATTGGCTATATCCAAAAGTTATTTACTCGACTTAATACCCTCCCTTATGCCGACCAAGGAGACGATGGTACTGCTGCGGCATCCGACATTCTGCTGGAGAGCGGTGATGTCGAGATCATCTATTCAAACGAAGCTGGCTATATAGCACAGATTGGTGGGTGACGTCACCATGAGCAGTAAGGCTACGACATCTCGAACGATCTTCGTGAGCGTCATTGTTCCAATCTACAATGCCGCAGAATACCTTGATAAGTGCCTCACAAGCCTCGCCAAGCAAGATTGCAGCGATTATGAGGTCATCTGCATCGATGACTGTAGCACCGATGGATCGTTCGAAATAGCGACGGCCTATGCCACCACGTATCCCGACCTGTTCAGGATTATGAAGAATGAGGAGAACGTCGGACAGGGACAGACGCGAAACAGGGGTATATCGCTTGCGCGAGGAGAGTATGTCACGTTCGTCGACAGCGATGATTACGTGGCTGGCGACTACATTTCGACATATCGAAGGGCGGCGCGACAGGGTGATTTCGACGCAATCGTCGCTGGCTATACTCGCGACGTCGACGGACGGCTAACCGAGTGCCCCACCCCCCAGATTCCTTGGTGTCTTTCCACATACTCCATTGCGTGCGCAAAGCTCTTCAGGCTGGCATTTCTTGATGAGCATTCTATTCGCTTTCCCAAAGAGCGGCGCGGTGAGGACATCTTCTTCAATCTGGCATGCTTTTGCGGTGGCGCCTCGTGCGAGAGGCTGGATTACACCGGTTACCACTATCGCCTCAACCGACAGTCAACGACGAAAACCATCTCTCACGCGATACATTTTGAGAAGAGCGTCGTTAGCATGTTCAATCAGCTTAACGATGAGTTTCCGTTTGCATCGCTCAGGTCCTCTAAACGTGACGTAGTCTGCTATGCCTATATCGCCAATGCGCTTAACGCGCTCATCACATATGCGCACGGCTGTGGTGTTGAGGATATGCGCTCTCGACGAACCCTAATCTTCTCCACCGCAAAGCGCCTGTTTCCGGAATATGAGACCAATCCCCTCTTCCACCTTTCGGCATCAGTGGGTCAAACGGTAAAAATAAGATGGTCCGTATGGCTCATAATAAAGCTTCATAAAGTTGGACTGGATAGAGTACTTCTCTATCTTATTTCAATACTATAAATATTATTGATTCTACAAGCTGTACTGAGCGGCTCCGTTTCATCCGGAAGCCATTCGCTGCGTCATAGACACACCTCGACAGGAGGGGTTAATCGATACGATGGATAGGTTTTGCCGGAACGCCAACTAAGACACAATGGCCGTCCGAGAAACTCTTGGTCACTACTGCGTTTGCACCTACGACAGTATTCGGTCCAAGCTCGACACCGGGCATGATAACAACATTTGCGCCAAGCCAACAGTTGTCGCCAATCCGTATATCCTTGCCCTGCTGGTGCCTCTCGGGGTTGGCCGGGTCATGATTCGTCGTGATTAGGCAGCATCCGCGCGCTATCCAGACGTTGTGGCCAAGCCAAATCTTTGCCCCTCCAAAGGCCTGATAATACGACGAGACTTGAAAATTGTTTATTTCGTCCGGAGAGAATTCCACATCCCGACCGCAGTCACATCCGGGGCCGATGGGCCAAGGCACACCCCTTCCGTGCCCCGTGAACAGCTTGCGAACCATGCCGTTAAACGCCCAGCGCCAACCCGGGGACCACAGATGCTCAAACCACTTGCCCTGAAGGTAGCGCCCATCGTATGCCAAACGTCCGAATAGTTTCACCGCAGCAAAAACGAGGGCGGCATCAACTCCCGTGCAAAGAAGCCATGCCAGCGAGTGGTCCGACTCCTTGACCTGTGAGATGAGCGTCCCGAGATTCTTCACTGACGCCCCCGTCCTCGCCTCGTCACGGAGAGCACAAAGTATGCCGAGTAGGCAAGTCCCGACGCCAAATAGACGATCACCTGTGCCCATGCCGCGCCGACGATTCCCGCCGTCGGCACCAGCAGCCGATTCAGAACAACAATAAGGATAGTCGAGGCCACCGCTACGGCAACGCCGTACGCCAACCTTCTCTGCGTGATGAGCAAGTTCGAGGCAATCGTCCTCAAGGTAGCAGAGAAGAACCACCCAATCATAAGAATCCGTAGTATCTCGGATCCTCGTACGTATGACTCGCCATACAAGGTATTCAGAATCCAGGGCGCGAACAGGGAGATACCAACGGAGACAGCCCCTGCGAGCAGCACCGTGGCAATTATCACCTGTCCGTATCTCTTCAGAACCCAGCCCGGCTCATCCTTGTGTCGAGCAAAGTAAGGGTAGATGAACAGGGCGAGCGTCGAAGGAACGAAGTTGAGCGCGGTCGGGATGGCGAGCGTCGTCTGAAACAGAGCCGTGTCGACAGCGCTCGCCGTCAGAGCGCCAATCATTGCCGTCCCCAAGTAATACACGAGCTGGTTTATCCCCGTGTTCACTGCCGTGGTGACAGCAACACCGAAAAATGATCGTCTCTCTGCACGATCGAGCGCATCCGATGGGCGGCGGCATTCCTCACTCAGCTCCGCCCTAGGGCTTCTCCGGCGAGCCCACGCACACAGAAACTCGGGGACTTTGAAAAGAGCGGCTATCGTGACAACGCTCATAACCATCGCTAAACTACGGCCTACAATGAGGCCGTAGGGGCCGCCCATCGCCGCTCCCGAAACTGAGCCGAGCAGAACGAGCGTCGTATTCACATTGGTGCACAGCGCGTACTCTCGATTCCTGAGGGAGGACCGAAGCGAGACGAGCTGGATGTCATAGGCGAGCTGCAGGCAGGGATAAATGCACCAAAGGCGGAGCATTTCCCCGCTTCCCTCGACTGGCAAATCAACGAAGAACGGCAGGGCCGCCATGACAACGAGCAGCAGCAGGTCGAACGCAAACCCGATGCGGACACCAATCTCCTCGATGGCATCCCTTCTGCCCGAGAAAGCCTTCTCGCTCGCAAACTGCAAAATGGCGGATGAGGCCCCGAGGCCGTTAAAAAGAAGAACGATATTAAGAATATTATAAGCATAGCTATACACGCCATATGCCTCTTGAGGGATGAGGCGCACGACGATCATGCCGCTTACGAATGTAAGCACCTTGTTCAGCGCGTCGGCACCAAAGATGTCGAACAGGCCTGCCCTGAAGAGGCGCCGAAGTCCGCCGACAAGGCTGTCGGGGATATACGAAGAAGTCATGACAATCTTTCGAGAAGATCGGCGACCTGCCTGGCATCCTCCTGCGTGAGGTATGGCCCCATCGGCAAGCTAAGAACCTCCTTGCACAGGCGTTCGGTCACCGGGCAGGGCAACAGCAGGCGGCCGCCGGCAAACGCGAGCTGCTCGTGCATGGGCTTGGGATAGTAGACGTTCGTGGGGACGCCCCGTGACTTGAGCGCGGCCTGAAGCTCGTCGCGGTCAACGCCATCGGGGCAAATCACGGTATACTGCGCCCACGAGCTCAGATACCCCTCGAGAACCGACGGCGTCTTGTAAGAAGTGCTCCCAAGCAGTCCCTCGTACCACGTCGCGCGCTCGTTCACGTCATCCAGCTCGTGCTCCGCGAACGCCGCGAGCTTCACGCGCAAGATTGCCGCCTGGATGGTATCGAGACGGCTGTTCATGCCAACGCGGACGTTGTCGTATTTCATCGAGCCCTTGCCATGTACGGCGTAACTGCGAATGAGCGTCGCCCATTCATCGCTATCAGTGAAGATGGCTCCACCGTCGCCGTAGCAACCCAAGGGCTTTGCGGGAAAGAAGCTCGTCGTCGAGATGTCGCCGAAGGAGCAGGCACGTCTCTCGCCGATGGCACCACCAAAGCCCTGAGCACCATCCTCGAGCAGAAGGAGCTCCTCGCTTTCGCACACCATGCGAATCGAGGGGTAATCCGCCGGCTGTCCAAACAGGTCAACAGCGATAACCGCCCGAGGGATGAGCCCCTGCCCCCGCGCCAGGGCACAAGCGGGAGCAATCTGAGAGGGGTCGATATTGAAGGTGTCCTCAAGTATGTCAACAAAGACCGGGGTGGCACCGACGGCGGAAACGACCTCGCCTGAAGAGAAGAACGTGAAGTCCGGCACGATGACGGCATCGCCCGCACCGATCCCCCACGCCATGAGAGCGAGCTGCAGCGCGTCCGTTCCGTTGCCACAGGAGATGCAATGCTTAACCCCAACGTAATCGGCAAGCTCTTGCTCCAGCAGGGAAACGGGGTCGCCTCCGATGAAGCGACCTGCGGCAACAGTATCCATAAGCGCCGCATCGATATCCTCCTTGAGAGCAACGTGCTGCGCTCTCAGATCCCTGAATTCCATGACTAGCCAATCTCCCTAAGCTCGTCACCGTTCTTCTCGTAGCGTCGCCCGCACGAGGGGCAGGTCAAGTCGTCGGACAGCACGGCTCCGCATTCGCAGGCCCAGCCGACTTGGCGCGCCGGCACGCCAAGCATGAGTGCGTGGGCGGGGACGTCCGCGGTCACGACGGCGCCGGCGCCAATCATTGCCCACTCCCCTATCTCATGCCCGCACACGATTGTGGCATTTGCCCCGATGGAGGCACCGGTGCGCACAAGTGTCCTGAGGTAGTTGGCCGCGCCCTTGGGGTACTTGGCACGCGGGGTGAGATCGTTTGTGAAGACGCAGGACGGCCCGCAGAACACCCAGTCGCCAAGCTCCACGCCCTGATAGATGGAAACGTTGTTCTGAATCTTCACGCCATCGCCGATGGTGACATCGTTCGCAACGTTCACGTTCTGTCCAAGGCTGCAGCCCTCACCAACCCGCGCACCAGACTGGATGTGGCAGAAATGCCACACCTTGGTGCCATCGCCGATGGTGGCCCCCTCGTCAATGACCGCCGTAGGGTGCACGAATGCAGCCACTAGAACTCCCCCATCATGTCAAGCGTCGAACAGTCCGTGAGCGGCAGCCTCACAGGCTTGCCCGTCCGCTGGCTCTGGTAGATTGCAAGCACCGCTTCGAGTGCCGCACGGCCAGCATGGGCGTCCACATAGGGCGTCGTGTGCTTGGCGATGGCGTCGGCCATGTCAGCGAAGAGCGCCGTGTGGCCATTTCCATAGACGTTGGATGTGGCCTCCTTAAGGCCTTGGTTCTCGACGTCCCCTTTCTCCTCACTCGCGAAATCCCAGACGTCAATGTTGTTCGTCGAGGTGCCGCCAATCTTGACAGTCCCGGTCTCGCCAAAGAGATAGAGCGTCTCCTCGAGGTTCTTGGGGTAGACGTTGACCGTGCCCTCGACCGTGGCGACGGCGCCATTTGCAAAGGTGAGCACCGCCACGCCCACGTCCTCCGCCTCAAGGTAGTCGTGGAAGCGCTGGCGCGTCTGACCGTAGACCTCTACGAGCTCGTCGCCCATCATCCACCGCAGCAGGTCGATGCCGTGAATGCACTGGTTCATGAGGCAGCCGCCGTCCTCAGCCCAAGTGCCACGCCAAGGCGCCTGCTCGTAATAGCCCTTGTCGCGGTTCCAGCGAACGTGGATGGAACCGTGAGAGAGCCGGCCGAAGCGTCCTGCCTCGAGCGCTGCTCGCGTCTTCTGGACGGCAAGGTTGAAGCGGTTCTGGTGACAGGCCGAGACGAGCACGCCGTGCTCCTCGGAGCGGCGGATGATCTCATCCGCGTCTGCCATGGACATGGCCATGGGCTTCTCGATGATGACGTTCACGCCAGCGTCGATGCAGTCGAGCGCGATGGCGGCGTGCTTGCCGCTTTCGGTGGCGATGGAGACAAGCTCGAGCTCAGGATGCTCTATGAGGAGCATGTGGTAGTCGGCGTAGCGCGCGATAGAAGCATCGCCCTCAAGTCCGTGCTTGGCAAGGACATCTTCCATCCGATCGGGGACGACGTCGCAGACTGCGACGATGTCGAATTCGTTGCGCACCGCAGCAGCGATATGATTGGTCGAGATGCGACCACAGCCAATAAGAGCGTACTTCATGCTAGTCCTCCAACTGCTCGAGGATTGCGTCAACGATGTGCGCCGACGCCCTACCATCCCCGAAGGGCTGATACTTGGAATCGACAGTCTGCGGCTTGGACATGGCCAAAAGGATGTCTTCCCTTTCGGCACGGGCGAGAAGATTTCTGTTTGACACCATCGTCTCGGGCCACACCTCGAAGTCAAGCACGGTCGTGCACTTGACCCCCGCGAAGAACGCCTCGCGCTGGAGCCCACCGGAGTCGGTGACGACCTGCCGAGCGTTGCTGGTAAGCCACACGCTCTCAAGATAGCCGACAGGCTCAACGGCGAGCACGTTGGTGACACCCTGGCCAAGAAGCCCGAGCACCGTCCGCTTGTTGCGCGGGTGCACCGGGTACACGACGGGGGCATCAAGCTCCTCCATGGCATCCAGGATGCCGCGAAGCGTCTCCGCGTCCCTCGTGTTCTCCTCACGATGACAGGTGAGATAGTAGTAGTCCCCCGCCTCAACCGAGAGCCGACCGCCATCGACGATACTCACGAGCCGCGGCACCACAGCGCGCTCGCGATAGGTGGAAAACGCCTCAAACATGGGATCTCCCGCAAAGGAGGAGATGGGGCCAAGGCCCTCATGCTCGAGGTTTTCGAGGTTTGCCCGCGTGCAGGCGAGCAGGCGCGAGGCGACATGGTCAGTGCAGACGCGGTTTATTTCCTCGGGATTCTCGCGGTTGTGTGTGCGTGTTCCCGCCTCGACGTGAACTATGGGGATACGAAGCTTGGCGGCGGCAAGAGCCCCTGCCAGCGTGGAGTTCGTGTCACCGTAGAGCAGGA
The DNA here is from genome assembly GCF_052599055.1 of Thermophilibacter sp. ZX-H3. Classification (NCBI taxonomy): domain Bacteria; kingdom Bacillati; phylum Actinomycetota; class Coriobacteriia; order Coriobacteriales; family Atopobiaceae; genus Thermophilibacter; species Thermophilibacter sp. ZX-H3. The sequence continues at coordinate 21,468 of NZ_JBQXES010000014.1, forward strand.
CGCACCCCGGCTCCTCCCCCATCATGACGTCCTCGAGGGCCTCAAGCATGCGGGCGGTCATGCGTGCGTGCGACCCGCCAGAAATGCCAAGGTTCCTGAGCGGCTCAGGAATGTCAAGCTCGCGGAAAAAAGTCTCGGACATGTTGTAGTCATAGTGCTGGCCAGTGTGGATAAGCGCCTCGTCGATGCCGCGGCGCGCAAGCTCGTGCGAGACCACTGCGGCTTTGATGAACTGAGGGCGTGCCCCAACGACCGTCAAAACCCGGCAAGCCACGCTACAGCACCTCGATGTTGTCGCGCTTCTCGACGGCCTTCATGGCGTTCTTGGTGTCGAAGACAACCTGAGCGTGAGCCTGCACCATGTCGTAGTCGACGTTGGTATGGGCACAAGTGACCATAACGAGATCGGCAGCCTCAAGAGCCCCAGACGTCAGCTCGGGGATGGAGGCGCGCTCAACGCCCTTGAAGCGATAGCTGGAGACCCACGGATCAAAGTAGGTGACGTTGGCGCCGCGCTTCTCAAGGCACTCAATCACGCGAAGAGCTGGACTCTCGCGATAGTCATCGATGTCCTGCTTGTAGGCCACCCCCAGGACGAGCACGTTAGCGCCACAGATGGCCTTCTGCGAGCGGTCGGAGAGCAGGCGCTCGGCGCGCTCCACGCAGTACTCGGGCATGCGGTCGTTCACCATCATGGACGCCTCGATCATCGAGGTGTGGAAGCCGTACTCACGCGCCTTCCAGGAGAGATAGTAAGGATCGAGTGGAATGCAGTGACCACCGAGGCCAGGACCAGGATAGAACGCCGTGAAGCCGTAAGGCTTGGTCTTGGCAGCCTCGATGACCTCCCAAATGTCGATACCCATGCGGTCACAGAGCTGGGCGAGCTCGTTAACCAGGCCGATGTTCACGTTGCGGTAGGTGTTCTCGAGAATCTTCTCCATCTCGGCGACGGCCGGACTGGAGACGCGAGTCACGCCACCCTCAAGCACGGACTCGTAGACGCTGGCGATGAGGTCGAGCGCCTCCGCGCCGATAGCCCCCACCACCTTGGGCGTATTCTTGGTTTTATAGATGAGGTTGCCCGGATCGACGCGCTCGGGCGAAAAGCCCAGGTAGAACTCAGTTCCGCAGGTGAGGCCGGAACCCTTTTCCAGGATTGGTCGAATGAGGTCCTCGGTGGTGCCGGGGTAGGTAGTGGACTCAAGGACCACCATCACACCCTTCTTAAGGTAAGGGGCAATTTCGCGAGCCGAGTTCTCCATGTATGACGTATCCGGCTGCTGGTGAATATCCAGCGGCGTAGGAACGCAGATGGCAACAAAGTCACACTCGGAGACGCGGGAGAAGTCAGTCGTAGCCTCGAGGCGGCCCTCGGTGACGAGCTCCGCCAAGTCCTCCTGCACAACATCGCCGATGTAGTTCTCGCCGGCGTTGACCTTGTCGACCTTCGCCTGCTGAACGTCAAAGCCAATGGTCCTGAAGCCCGCCTTGGCTTTCTCGACCGCCAGCGGCAGACCAACGTAACCAAGGCCAACCGTCCCGCACACCAGCGCGCGGCTCTCGATTGCCTGCCTAATCTCAGTGGTATTCATATGACAGCTCCCCTGCCCGCATGCCTGAAAACACCTATTCGGTCATTTTACGGTACGAATAGGCTTGCCAAGACGTTTCCATGAACAATCCCCGTCACGAAGAAAGGGGCGATTCGTTGGGGCTGCGACAACTCCTCATCGAAGAAACAAGGCACTCTGCAAGCTCGGGATACGAATAGCGCCTAACCCGCTCAGCCGCCCTGGAATCACGGTGCGTCAGACCCTTCTCGGACCATTGGAGGTAGAGCCCGCCAACAAACGATACAAGTTCATCGTAGGTTTCCTTGTCCGCCTCTTCATAGCACATACCTGCCCCGCAGTCCTCGATGAGGCAGCGAAGATTAGAGTCGGGGATGTCTCCGGAACACAGACCGATTACTGGAACATCCCTGCTCAGGTACTCGAACACTTTCCCGGTAAGAACGCCAACCTGATTTGAGTTATTCCAGCTGGCAACAACGAGTGCCGATGCCCGATCCTGCAGCGCCAGGGCCTCGTCACGCGGAAGCAGACCATGGTCGAAGGCGGGTACGTCAGGATACTCCCGCGCGAAGCGCTGGAAGAGATGGGATGTGCTCCCCGCATACTCCACGCGAACACGGGAAAGGTCAAGCCACCCTCTCCTAGAGGCCTCTTCTATTGCCATAAAAAGGGGTGACAGGTCGCTTCTGCAAGTATTGTCCGAATATAGGGTACCGGTGTAGACAAAAAGAAAGACATCCGAACATCGTCGTCCAGACTCGGACACTTCATCAGGGTCAAAGCCGTTAACGAGGACGGCCGACGGGCATGTCCCATCAAGATATAGGTTCTCGAGCGTCCCCTGACTCACAGCGGTAATCAAATCTGCATGGTCGGTGACTTCCCGAGCGAGTCGACGATTGGCCGGGGTGTCGGTCCGTACTGAGTTAACAATTGGGTCCCTAAAATCCGCAACCCAGAGTATACCGCCATGTGCACGCTTTATGTCTGCGGCAAGCAGGTGCGGCCAGAGCGGACCGTACGTGGAAATCATGACGTCAAAGGAGTCCCATTCGACCCTCGCACGAGCACCGGCACAGACGAGCGCTCTGCCGCACCATCCATCAACAAGCTCGTATATCCTCTCAGGCAGGCTGTTGGTAAGTGCAGCGTCGAGCTTATGGTTTTTCTCGCCAGACAAAGCGCCGGATTGAGCGGACGTGTCTGGAGCATGACGTTGAACGCCTGCGGTAGAGCGAGACTTCAAGGCATCGAGAGCGTTGCGACCGAGGTTGAAAATGGCGTTGGAAAAGGCCTGGGCAACCGAATGGGGAATCTCAACTGTGGTAAACCACTGCATGTCCTTCTCGAGCGCCGGGTCCTTTGCATAGGGCTTGCTCTGAAACACCCCCCGCTTGTAGCTCTTGGCATTGGTAAGCACGGTTACCTCGCAGCCATTCTCCTTTGCGAGGTACTTGGCGAACTTGGTCCATCGGATAGAGGCGACTGCCTGGACGGGAGCGATATACTCGCTGATAATAAGTATCTTCTTGTTCTTCATGCCGCCCCAAACCACGCACACTTGTCATCATCCGGCACATAATACTACGCTACATTAATTCGTACGTATGTAAGTCAAAGCAGATGGCTAGGTCTTGGAGACGACCTGATAGTATGGATACACTTGTCCGCCATACAACGAAGGGTTACCCTTGCGCGCTCTCGTTATAATACCCGCATATAATGAGGAAGAGTCCATCGTTTCCGTCGTCCAGAACGTCAAAGCCGCAGGCTTTGACTACCTTGTCATTAATGATGGGTCGCACGACCGTACGCTCGCGCTCTGCCACGAGCACGGCATCAACGTTTTGGACCTCCCGCGCAACCTGGGCATTGGCGGTGCCGTTCAGGCGGGTCATCTATACGCACGACAGCACGGCTATGACGTAGACATCCAATTTGATGGGGACGGGCAGCACGACGCCCGCTATGTCAGCGCTCTGGTTGAGAGGGTGTCCGAAGGCGCGGACCTCGTTATCGGATCGCGCTATCTCGAGAAGACCGAGGGGTTTCAGTCCACCGCCCTCAGGCGCGTTGGAATCAGATGGCTCTCTTGGTGGATAGGGCTGTTCTGCAGAAAAGCCATTACCGATCCAACGTCTGGCTTCAGGGCCTGCGGCAGGCGCGCAATCGAGCTTTTTTGCGAGAACTACCCGGTCGACTACCCCGAGCCCGAGTCCATCGTGACCGCGATGAAGCGTGGGCTTGCGATAGACGAGGTTCCCGTTATCATGCACGAGCGACAGGGAGGAACCTCATCGATCTCCGCGCTCTCGAGCATCTATTACATGGTTAAGGTGACGCTTGCCATCGTCATCTCGGCCCTTACCAGCACACCACGCCACAAAGGATAGAGGCGGCTTCATGAACATGCTCTACAACGTTATCTTTCCGCTGCTCTGCCTTGCCTTCATGGCGTATGTGCTCAGACTCGTCTCGAAGGGACGTCTCACCCTCAAGTACTCCCTGCTCTGGCTTGCTCTCTCCGTCGCCATGCTTCTCATCTGTCTTTTCAGCAAGCAAGTAGGCGACTTCACCTATCTTCTGGGCTTCAAGGTCTTCTCCAACTTCGTCTTTGTTGCCGGGCTGTGCTTTCTCCTCATCATCACGCTTGCCCTCAGCTCCATCGTGAGCAAGCAGGCCAGCGCGATTAAGACACTCACCCAGCGTCTTGCCCTTGCCGAAAAGCAGATTGAGGAGCTGCACGAGTCATCCTCCGCCTCGGATACCCGCCGATATGAGAGCTGCCCTGAACGCGACTAGGGCGTTCAGGGCAGCTCGGAGCGCATCTCCGACCCAAAGACAGGACCCTTATGCAGACCATCCGTTGGCAGAGAGCCAGTCAAGTCGAGCGATGAGCCAGTTTCTGAAATACTCGACGTTTTCGCGATACGTCGGATACGGGTCATTGCAGTTGTGGAATGACGTCAGACCCCAAAGCACCTCGTTCATCGCCTGGGAAGCGCCTACCTCGTTTACCAGCGAGTCCAAGCCTCCCGACGGCCGTACCAGATCCTCGATCAACGGAGTAAGGATGTTGACAAACTCCCTCTTAGTCAGCTCCTGCACCTGAGAAGAAGCGGTAAACCAATTCCCAATGACAAACCCCTTAGGATTGGGGAATTCCGGGTTCTCGTTTCTGATGCCGAAAGAGGCGTCGAAATCCCAGACAGGGCCACCGTAGAAGACCTGCTTCACGCCATTCTCAGCGTCAGCAGAACCAGGCAGATAGTAGTAGGCGGAGGAGGTTGTAAAGTCAACGTTCTTGGCGAACTCATTCATCAAGTACAGCTTGGAGAGGGACTCCACGTCGGCATACTCATCGAGTGACTTCCCCGTGCTGGGGTTGACGCCCCCGTTTCCGGCAGCATCAATTGCCTCCTGCATCAGCTCGCTGATATAGAGCATCTGGGCATAGGAGAGATTCCCGGGCTCCTTGACCACGAAGGCACCCACCGACGTCATGAACCAGCATCGCTCTGACTTGTAATACGCCGTGTCGAACTCGGTGAGGTATCCCCCGGAGATATCTGCGGGATTCTTGACCCCGACCACATACTGGAACGTCTGGCCGTACTTGTTTATCGCCTGAGCGGTCGGAAGCTCGTCGAGGTCGACGTCGGGATTCGCCTCCTCGATATCGTCCTCGAGCTTGTGGATGTCGACCCTGCCCCCGTTAATCTCGACCTTCTCGCTCAGCAGATAGCTCCCCCGATACTCGCCGTCATAATAGAGGTCGATAGGCGCACACTCAGGCGTGAAATCGAGACCGAGCTTTTGGGCAAGCTGATATGCGACAGTGCTGTGAAGCAGGGTGGCGTCATTCGCATTGGCAAGGAGCACCCAGGTCTTTGCCTCGTTATCCTCGTCTCCCGTCTCAAGCAGGTCGGTCTTCTTGTCGAGCTTGATCTGGTAGGGCTTCTTGTCGCTCGCGCTCCAGGTCGTGTTTCCCCTGCCCTTGATCTGGCTCAGCTCCCCGTTATAGACGACTGAGCCGTCAGGATTAACGAGGAGCATGTGCCCCTTTGCCTTTGCCGAGTGATCGGGGCTGCCGTCGACAAACGGGCGCCCCTCGTTGGCGGGGTCTTCGCTGACCAGATACATGGCACGCACGTTGGCGGACATCATGATTGCGAGCGTCCTCGTACGAGCTCCGGAGGACGTTTTGAACGAAATGGTCCTGACCCCGTCACGCGACGCGAGGCTCGTCAAATCAAAGGAGGAACCACTCTCCATCCTCTTGAAGTCGCCGCCGTTTATCGAGAAGAGCAGGCTGGAAGAGCCCGCAAAGTCCCCGAACGAAAGCACGACGTCGCCCAAGTCGGCATGCGCAGGTAAGAAGAGATACGGGGTGTTTCCAACAAAGGTCGCGACAACCCGCGCCTTCTCGTCCTCCCCCACCGACGCGGCGAAGGTGGGAATGAGCATGCCGTCATTGTCAGCATGCCACGTGGTCGCACCCTCCACGCGCGTCCCGCGGAGCACATAGCCAACGCGCCCAAGACCCAGATAGCTCTCGGACCCCACGGAGAATAGTCCCGCACGGCATGCGTGGGTCTTCTCGTCGATGTAATAGCGCTGCAGCTCGCCACCATCGTACGCCCCGGTGATGAGCCACCCCGGATTCTCAAGGCGGCCATCGTTGTCCGCGAGGTAGACGAGGCCGGTCTCAGGGTCCTCCCAGCGACCGCGAACGACATAGCCCCTCTGGGTGCCGAACGCCCACCATCCGCACTCATCCTCACTGATGAGCCCGGCGACGACCTTAGACCCAGAGAACCAGTAGCGCTGGAGGCCGTCGCCAAAGGAATCCGTGACGAGCCAGCCCTCCGACTTGATGATTCCCTCGTTGTCCGCAAACACGCGGTCGGCGCCAAAGACCCTGCCGCCGCGCAGGACATAGCCCTGGTCGGGCATCCCATAGAACTGAAGGCCATCAATCGTGAAGAACCCGGTCTTCGCGCGAAGAGAGCCGTCCTCCTGCCGTTCAAGCCAATACCTCTGGAGGTTGCCCCCGTCATAGGCTCCGGTCACAACCCACCCAGCGGTCTGCTCGAGCAAGCCATCGTTATTGGCGAGAAGGACGGTGTCGCCCTCTGCCAGCTTGCCTCGCAGCACGTAGCCGTAACGCGTGACGTAATGATCCCAGCCATCTCCTGAATAGCCAGGCTGACAGGCATGGGAGGTGGCGTTGACATAGTAGCGTTGGAGGCCATCGCCATATTCATCGGTAACGACCCAGCCGGGAGATTCGAGCACGCCGTCGTTGTTCGCAAGATACACATACCCCGTATCGGGGTCCGTGTATTTGCCCCTCACCACATAGCCCTCTGGGCGGGCATACGCCCACCATCCATCCGATGCCTTAATGAGCTCGGACGTCACGACCTTGCCAGACTCAATCCAATATCTCTGCAGTCCCTGCCCAAAGTCATCGGTGACGAGCCAGCCAGACTGCTGGACGTTTCCGTCGTTATCTGCCCACACCATGCCGTCGGCCGTCACCGTACCGCTTCTCAGCGTGGTGCCGTCCTCCTTGGTGTAGTGCGTCCCGTCATCGGACCATCCCACCACTGCCCCGTGGAGATCCGGATCTATGTAGTAGCGCTCCAGAGCTCCTCCGGTGAACTCGCCCGTGACGTTCCATCCAGGAGAAAGGAGCTTCCCGTCGTTGTCTGCGAAGTAGATGACGTCCCCCGCAACATAGCGGCCGCGCACCACATAGCCCTCGGGACGCGCATAGGCCCAATATCCATCCAGCGTGTCAATGAGGAGATTTCTTACGAGAGTGCCGTCCGCGCCGAGCCAATAGCGCTGAAGGCCCTGACCAGCCGCCTCGGGAAAGGCATCGCTGACAACCCAGCCGTTGGAGACCTTCTTTCCGTCCTGATAATAGGACCATCCGCCGTCTTCCTGAGCCCAGCCGTCGGAGGGGACCACCTCCGCTTCAGTCTCCACAGAGGCATTGGTTTCCTCGTCATCGACCCCCGAAACCTCTTCGAGGTCTTCGAGGCTATCATCGGAAGCGACCGAAGATTCGTCATCCGCCATCTCATCCGGAGAGGCCTCCAAAGGCGATTCAACCTCACTGGGCGACGAGGCATCGGATGATGTCAGATTGTCCGATGTCTCATCCTCCTCAAGCGCTTGAGTTGGATCGCCCTCGGCAATCGGCACATCGCTGGACTCATTATCAGTCGTATTGGCCGCATCTGAGTCGGTCGCAACGACATTATCAGAGTCGTGGGTCACGCCTTGGTCGACAAGAGCTTCCATGCCGCCGGACGTCTCGACATTAGTCGACGTCTCTGCATACATATCATCCGCGTGCGCGACACACGGAACAAGCAGGGCGAGGCCAAGTGAGGCCAGACAGGCGGCTCGGGCAATGCGGGGGGAATTCATGCTATTCATAGAATGACCTCACAGCCTCGATGACAGTGTCCCTATCCTCTTCTCCCAATCCGTAGTACATCGGCAGCCTCACCAGCCGGTCGCTCTCCCTCGTGGTGTAGGCATCCTCCCCATGGAACCTGCCGAACTTGAGGCCGGCCGGCGAGCTGTGCAGCGGCACGTAGTGGAAGACCGCCATGACGCCATGCTGCTTGAGGTGCTCGATGAAGGCCGTGCGCTCCTCGAGGTCCCTCACCTTGAGATAGAACATGTGCGCGTTGTGCACGCACCCCTCGGGCACCACGGGAAGCTCGACCCTCCCCGCCTCGGCGAGCGGCGCAAAGGCCTCGTAATAGGCATGCCATGTGGCAAGGCGGTCATCGTTGATCTCATCCGCCCTCTCGAGCTGGGCCCAGAGATAGGCGGCGTTGAGGTCGCTCTGGAGGTAGGAGCTGCCGCGGTCGACCCACGTGTACTTGTCCACCTGCCCCAGGCGGAAGAGGGAGCGGTTGGTGCCCTTCTCGCGGATGATCTCGGCTCGCTCGATGTAGGCCGGGTCGTTGATGACGAGGGCGCCGCCCTCCCCCATCGAGTAGTTCTTGGTCTCGTGGAAGGAGTAGCAGCCGAAGGTGCCGATGGTCCCCAGCGCACGCCCCTTGTACGTACTCATGACGCCCTGGGCGGCATCCTCGACCACGATGAGCCCGTGCCTGCGGGCTATGCGGACAATCTCGTCCATCTCGCAGGCGACGCCGGCATAGTGCACGGGCACAATGACGCGGGTGCGCTCCGTAATGGCATCCTCGATCTTGGTCTCGTCGATGTTCATGGTATCCGGGCGGATGTCCACGAAGACGAGCGTGGCGCCCATCGCCTGGAAGGCCGTAGCCGTGGATGAGAAGGTGAAGCTTGGGAGAATCACCTCGTCGCCGGGCTTGAGGTCGCAGAGCACGGCTGCCATCTCAAGCGCCGCGGTGCCGCTCGTGGTGAGCAGGACCTTCTCCGCCCCAAAGCGCTCCTCCATCCAGGCGTGGCACTTGCGGGAGAAGGGGCCGTCACCGCAGATCTTGTGGTTCTTCTCGGCGGCCTCGCGAACGTAGTCCATCTCGGTGCCCACGTAAGGCGGGATGTTGAAGTCGATCATGTCATCTCTCCTCTTCGGAGGCGATCTCATATGCCATGCGCTCATTATGAAGCAGGAGGGAGACGCCGTCTCCGTCGCGCACGGAGAACGAAACGTTAATCTTGTCGGTCAGCTCGTCGAGCTCCCAACGCGACGCGGCGGCAAGGTAGGTCCGCATCACGTAGGGCTGGGCGCCGCGCCGGATGTCCTCCCCGACCAAATAGTACACAAGCGTATCGGCTACACGATGATCCGTCTCCGGGGATGGAACGCCCTCGATAGAGGCAATCCTTCCTTCCCTCCCGTGGAAGAAGAGGCCGCACGCCACCCTGTCAAGATGCGGGTCGTGCCCCGCCAGTCTCTCCTTCAGACGCTCGGGCTCATAGACGGTGTCGATGAGGAGGTCCTCGACCGTGAGCCTGCCGAAGGTAGCATACTCGAGCATCTCGTGCTCGGTTCCAAAGACACGGCCGGCGCACTCACACACCTGAATCCCACGACCGGGCTTCCAGAAGAACTGCATGCAGAGCGGGCCGTTCTCAAGGCCGACATAGCGCGCAACACGGCCAACGATGTCACGGGCGGCGTCGATGACGGCATCAATGAGAAGGCTCGGGTAGACGATCCTGCTCACGTGCGGGATGGCGAACGGAACGTCATAGGTCTTCTCGCGATCCGCGATCTCGAGCACGACGGGCTTGCCATCGACGACCCAGCTCATCATGTTGAGCTCGTAGCCGTCGTTGTACTCCTCCACAATGATACTGTCGGCGTCAGAATAGCTCGCCACCTCGTCGAATCGCTCGATAACCTGGTCGGGAGCGTTCAGCAGGTAGACGCCGCGGGATCCCCAGCCACTAAGCGGCTTGGTCACCACGGGAAAGGAGAGCGTCGACAGGTCCTCGCGGATGCTCTGACGCCGCACGACGGCTGTCTTTGGGTAGGGCACCCCCAGCTCGTCGAACATGACTTTCATGCGCGTCTTGTCACGCAAGATGGCGAGGCGCCTCGAAGGGAGGTAGAACGGAAGCCCCGCCTTCTCCGCGATTGCCGACGCCTGCTCGGCGAGGTTGTCAGAGAACGCCGTGATGATGCCGTCGACACCCGTCACGCGACAGACCTCCGCGACGGCATCGTGATCGTAGACGCTCACGTCGAAGCGCTCGTCCGCGAGTGCCTTGGCAGGGCCGTCGGAATAGCCGTCGCAGGCGACGGTGGCGATCCCCCGTTCGCGAGCGCATTCGACCAGCGAGGAGAACTCGGAGGTCGAGCCAAGGATGAGCAGCTTATGTTGCGACAACGTCCTACCTCCCGGTCTTCCCTACTCCTCGGCTGGAACGCCCTCGGCCGCATTGAACTTCCTCACGCCAAACATCTTCCAGCTCAGAAGCAGGAAGACGACAGCGAGCAGCGTGATGACGATTCCCGCCGGAAGTCCCCATCCGGCGAGCAGGAGCGTCGGGGTGAGCGCCACGAGCAGTGCGTCCACGATGGTGAAGAAGAGCCACACCAGACCGAAGTCGCCAAGGGCCCCGGTCCTGAACTCGGGGTCGGAGACGCGGAGCAGGAGGACACCCGTGGCGAGGACACCCGTGCACTGGCCGAAGATGAAGAGGCTTCGCTCGTACCAGCAGTTCCTGAGGAAGTGCCCCGCGATGACGAAGTGGAAGAAGAACACGCAGGCAAAGCCGAGCACCGCGAGCACGGCAATGGGGACCGCATACTTGACGACGACGTTGATGCTGATGGAGGCGACGCCAAAGGCCACGAGGTAGTCGGTGGTGCAGCTGCAGATGTGCGTGATGGGACGCTTGTCGACATAGGAATCCAGCTTGAGCGCGCGAAGCACGGCCTGCAGCATGATGCCGCAGATGATGGCGATGCCGTAGGTGGGGAAGGCAATCTGGGGCAGAACGATGGCGAGACCGTGATTGATGAGATAGGCAAGCCCCGTGGTCGCGAGAACGAGCGCACCGTGCCACGTGAGCGAGTCCATGGAGATGGAGTTCACCGTGTCATCACCAAGCGACTCGCGCTTCTCAGGCGGGTTGAGTCCGACGCGCATCTCCTCGGGGAGCTCCTCGACCTTTTTGAGCACGCGGGTGTAGCCCTTCCTCGTGCCGAGGTTGACGAGGGCAACACCGAAGACGATGCCGCCGAGCAGGCCGATGGTCGCAAATGCCTGGCCGATGCTCGTCGCCTCGTCCCAGCCATGCTCGGCGAAGACGCCGCCCATGGCGGCTGCGGTGCCATGGCCGCCTGCGAAGCCAGCCGGGAGCATGAGACCGAAGGACTCGTTGATGCCCGGGAAGATGAGCGGAAGCACGAGCACGCCGATGAGGATGAAGATGCCGAACTGCGCGATCTCCGCGGCACCGTTCACGAAGAATGAGTCGCCCGCCTTCTTGACCATTGACCCGAAGGAGACCTTGCGTCGCTCGCCGAGGAACATCGTTCCGAAGACAACGGAGATGAGAACGCCCGCATAGTCCGAGATGGCAGAGGAGAACGGAAGGACGTTCAGGAACTGGTGGCCGAGGAAGAGGCCGAGGAAGCCGGCGATGAGCGGTGCGGGGATGTAGAGGTTCTGGAACAGCCTCACCCGCGTGCGGATGACGTGCGACACGAGGAGCAGGCCGGACATGATGCAGAAGTCGAGCAGGAAGTCTGTGACGGTCACGGTATCCCCTAGTCCTCGAAGATCTTGGTGATGTACTCCTCGTACTTGCGGGCGATGATCATCTGGTGACGGTAGGTGTAGTCCTCGATGTCACGGCCCTGGAAGCAGCGGAGGTGGTTGTCGATGAGCTCATAGCCGCTCATGACGGTGAACTCGGCGCCCGCCGAGAAGCGCGGGTTGCACTCGACGAAGTGGTACGTTCCCTCAGCGTCGAGGATCCACTCGAAGTTCACGCTGCCGCGGATGTCGAGCGCCTCGGCGAGCTCGCGGCTACGCGCCTCGAGGTCCTCGTCGTGATACATCCGCACGGTGATGGCGCAGAAGTTGCTCGTCTCGAGGAGCTCCTCGCGCACCACGACGACGGTCTTGCCGCTCTCGGGGTTACGCACGATCTCAGACATGACGATCGGCCCCTCAACGAAGGGCTGGACGATGTAGCGCTCCGGCTCCTCGATGGCTGCCATGGCCGCCGCCCAGTCGTACTCGTTGTAGATGCGATAGAGACCGATGCTGCTGCGCCCGTCGTAGGGCTTCACGATGACGGGATAGCCGAACGGCGTGCCGTCCTGGCACTCGGTCAGGCTGAGCGTGGTGATGGTCTTGATCTGCGGGCAGCGCTCGTTGATGAACTCCGCGAGCGTCTTCTTGTTGCGGATGGTGTCAAGCGCGCTCTTGGGCGACATGCAGAAGGTGGCGCCCGTCTTGGCAAGGCGCTCTCGGTTGGCGTTGAAGACGTCAATGTCGAGGTCGGTCATAGGGAAGACGAAGTCGACACGCTCGCGAGCGCAGACATCCTCGATGAAGGTGAGGTAGTTCTCGACGTCCATCGTATAGGGGGCCTGATAGAATGCACCGACCTCAAGGGCGTCGGGGACGTACTCTCGCGGATAGATGTCGGTTCCGACGACGCGATGATTGAGGCGCTTGAGAGTCTTGATGGTGATGTCGCCCGCGACAGAGCCGAGCGAGGTAACGAGGACGGTGGACATGTGCTGAAAGACCTCCTGAATAGTCTTCTGTGGACCCAGATAGTTTAATACAGGCTGAAACGCGGCGTCCGAGAGCTGCTCGGACGCCGCGCGTTAAGTCCGGATGAAGCTAGGCTAGACCGTCACGACCTTGGTGCCATAACCGGCGTTGTAGTAAATCCACTTGGCGTTTTCCTCGAGCAGGCGGATGCACCCATGGGAAATCTTCTTGCCAATCTGGTTGGGATCGCTGTATCCGCCATCCCAGCCAATGGTGGAGTGGAAGCCAAGATCAAGGCAGAAGTTGGTGTACCACTTGATGTCATCCTTGGCAAAGTAGGTCGTCTGCCAGGTATACGGATCGCCCCACTCGGAGAAGTCCGGGTCATCCGTCCAGTTGCAGTAGGAGTTGTTGCCGCCAATGGTCCACTCGCCGCGAATGGTCCCCTGGCCATTGTTGTACTGGGGAAGGCCAACGCCGCAGAGCCAGTCGAAGATGGGGGTCCAGTTGCCCGCACTCCCCTGGAAGACAACCGTGTGGCAGTTTTCACAGTCGACGGCAATCAGGTACTGTGTGGCGCTCGAAACGTTCTTGATGCGGTTCCAGAGATTGATGGCAACCTGCGAGAGCGGTATGGTCGTCAGAACACCGTCGTTGTCTCCGTAATACGCCTTGCCAGAGGGAGCGATATAGAGGCCGATGACGACATAGCCCTCATCCTCACGGCCATAGTAATCATTGCCGCCGAGAGTAAAGAAGCCGATTCGCGCGCCCATAAGGCCGTCACCAGGAGCGGTGTCAATACGATAGCGCTGCAGCACGCCATCGTAGATGTCGGTAACGAGCCAGCCTTCGGTCCAGGCCAGCACGCCATCGTTGTCTGCGAGCAGCATTCCGTTTCCGTAGCGAAGCTTGCCGCGCAGAATCTGGCCCGTATCAGGCGAGCCGTAGTAGTGGCGCCCTCCGTACTCGATGTGCCCAGACTTAGTATAGAGGTGGCCATCGGATGCCTTCACGAGGTAATACCTCTCAAGGGAGCCCTCAAAGGCATCGGTGACGACCATTCCCGCTGCGTACTTGCCCTCGGCAAGGCACCCATTGTCATCAGCAAGCAGGAAGCCGTTGGAGGTCTTCATCTTCCCGCGCAGGACATAGCCGTTCGAGGTGGTGTAGTGCGCCCAGCCGTCGTTGGAGAAGCCCACGACCGCCGCGTGCTCCCCGGCGTCGATCCAGTAGCGCTGCAGGCCCTGGCCGAAGTCGTCGGAGACGACCCAGCCGCCCGCGGCGCCGCCGGCGAGGTTGCCGTCATTGTCGGCGAGATAGACGAGCCCGCCCACGGGGAGGTACCCGCGCAGGACGTAGCCGTTCGAGGTGGTGTAGGTCCAGGAGGAGGCGCCCGTCTTGTGGACGCCCACGGAGGCGACCTTGCCGCCCTCGAACCAGTAGCGCTGCAGGCCCTGCCCGAAGGCGGAGGTCACGAGCCACCCGGAGGTGTGGAGGCGCCCGTCGTTGTCGGCGTAGAACATCCCGTCGTCCTCGGGCGAGGAGGAGGAGAGGTCGGCGCCGCCGCGCAGGACGTAGCCCCCGGAGGTGGTGTAGTGCGCCCAGTTGCCGGCGCCCTCCGACCCGTCGTCGTAGCCCACGACCGCCGCGTGCTCCCCGGCGTCGATCCAGTAGCGCTGCAGGCCCTGGCCGAAGTCGTCGGAGACGACCCAGCCGCCCGCGGCGCCGCCGGCGAGGTTGCCGTCATTGTCGGCGAGATAGACGAGCCCGCCCACGGGGAGGTACCCGCGCAGGACGTAGCCGTTCGAGGTGGTGTAGGTCCAGGAGGAGGCGCCCGTCTTGTGGACGCCCACGGAGGCGACCTTGCCGCCCTCGAACCAGTAGCGCTGCAGGCCCTGCCCGAAGGCGGAGGTCACGAGCCACCCGGAGGTGTGGAGGCGCCCGTCGTTGTCGGCGTAGAACATCCCGTCGTCCTCGGGCGAGGAGGAGGAGAGGTCGGCGCCGCCGCGCAGGACGTAGCCCCCGGAGGTGGTGTAGTGCGCCCAGTTGCCGGCGCCCTCCGACCCGTCGTCGTAGCCCACGACCGCCGCGTGCTCCCCGGCGTCGATCCAGTAGCGCTGCAGGCCCTGGCCGTAGTCGCCCACATGCCAGCCGGCCGAGAGCAGGACGCCATCGTTGTTGGCAACGTAGACGAGCCCGTCGATGACGTCGCTCACCCCGCGCAAAACCCAGCTGCTGAGAGCATAGCCAAAGGTACCGTCACCAATCTCAAATACCCTGTTGGTGACCTTCTCCCCGTTCTCGACCCAGTAGCGCTGTAGGCCCTTGCCCTCGTGGTCATCAACCACCCAGCCGGTATAGGCCTTCGCGGTACCGTCCTCGTTGACCGTGCCATCCCAGTAGGAGTCTCCCTCCCAACCAATCTCGGGAAGCGACGCCTGGGGAAGGTCGGCGGCAACAGACTCGGGCGCCTGCGCCTCGGCCCCATCCGCCGATGACAGGACCTCGTTCGGAACAACGGGGGCAATCTCCTTGTCGCCCGTCGACGGGACCGAGCCCACCGCGTCCTCCGTGTCGACGGGCTCATCGTCGACCTGCCCCGGAACGTCTTCCCCGAGAGAGGGGCCATCCTCCTGCTGGGGCACGTCCGTCTCCGGTACGTCTGCCTCCGGCACATCGACAGATTCGCTGCCGCCATCCTCTGTCACGTGGTCAGCGGTCCCGGAAGCAGTTGGGACATCAGGGACAACGCCGTCATCGGTCCCCTCATCCACGACGGGCATACCATCCGGACGATCGCTGGCAGCTGACGGCGTATCGCGCTCAACGCCCTGCTCCGTCGAAATCGTCTGTGGGGTTGCATTGTCAGCAACCGCAGTCTCTGCCAGGGCAACGGTCGGCGCAGCGACGAGCGTCGCGCCGAGGCCGAGCGTCGCCATCAGGCCCGCGAGAACGCAAGGCTTCCTGTTCATAGGCATAGGTGCTCCATCCCCTCCATGCGCCCTTTCGGACGCACTGGCAATCCTCTCGACCCCGGCTGTCGTTTGAATTCCGTTTATGGGGCTAAGCAGCGGTCATTATAACTTACTTTCCGTAACCCGCCACCACGATATCACGAATCTTACTAGAAGACATCGCTGTACCTAAACTCCCAAAGCGTCGTCCCAATGGGAATGTTGTCATAGACCCACTTGGCGCTCCCCCATTGAAGTCCCGCACAGCCGCGGTTTGTCCAACCGGTTGTCGTCTCGCCGGTCGAGTGCACTGCCGCGCAATCCTCGTACCCCTTCCCCGGGACGTAGCGGAGGTACCCGTAGCTGTCACTGGAATAGGACTCGATGTAGCAGGTCGACCAGTCGTTGAGGCCCTTGCCGAAGTACTCGTCTGCCCAGTTGCAAATCTTTTTGTGCACAACGGTCCAGACACCGGAGTAGGTGTTCTTGGCCCCGTTGCAGTTCCAGAGCTTGACCGCTTGCCAGCTGCCACCCGAACGCTGGAAGACGATGAAACGGCAGAGCTCGTTGTCGAAGGCAATGAAGTAGCTCGTGCTGCTCCCGATGCTCGCGGCGCGCGCGGCAAGCGCGTCGATGTACTCGGTATCGCCCGCCCAGGTCACGGTATCGAGATATGGGTCGCGCGTGCGCGTGCCCGTCAGCGGGCCATCGCTATAGGTGGGGTCGCTGTCGACGGGCCCGGAATAGTCGGGAATCTGCGCGTCGGCACCGGGCTCTTCCGAACCGGCGTCTTCCTCGGAGGAATGTCCACCAGAAGACTCCGGGTCCTTTGTGTCCTCACGATTTGAATCCGCCTGCTGAAGCTCCCCCACGTCCGCGTTCGCGGACTCGACAGCCTCGACAGCCGTGACCACGCTCTCGTTCTGCGCCTGCTCGGCCACCAACTCGGCCTTAGCCTGCTCGTCCAGGGCATTGTAGACGGAAGCCGCCTCCTCCACGGTGCCCTGGTACTCCTCGACGAGGCCCATGAGCTCATCGACCTTCGCCTGCTGCTCAGACTGCCTTGTCTCGAGCTCCGCCTGCTCTTGGGCAAGTCTGTCTGCGGCGGCCTTCACAGAGTCGATGGTCCTCGCCTGATCGCTCAGAATTTTCTCCACATAGTAGGTCCGGTTCACGAAGTCCTCGAAGCTGCTTGAGTTGAGGAGGAAGTCAAGGATGGAGGATGCACCCACCTTGTAGTTCTGGCGCATGTCCTCGGAGAGGTCGGCGCGACGCGACGCGAGCTCCTCCTGGGCCGCCACCACTTCCTCCCCCTTGGCGTCGGCGGCGGCATCAAGCTCCTCGGAGTCCGCCGTCGCCACGGCAAGCTGGTCCTGGAGCTCGCCCAGCTGGACGCCAAGGCTCTCAAGACGCTCGGCCGCGGCGGCAAGATCCGACTGCGCGTCAGCGGAGGCCCGGGACGGCAGGGCAGTGGCGGCCCCACACGTCAGGGCCAGGGCAGCGGCAACGGCGGCACAGGTACGCCCGATTCTCATTCGGCACCCCTCTATAGCGCGCTCGATGAGCTGCGCGAAAAGACGATATAGTCCCGTTTATCATAGCCCAAGACCATGCCATTCACAGGACCGGCACGCCAGCGGCCCCTTCGTGGAACGTTCCGAGGCGGGCGTCCGGATGGCTTCGATGCATGCTAGACTAAAAGTTCCTCTGCAACCGACGAAAGACGATACATGAAGGTTCTTGTCATCATTCCCGCCTATAACGAGGAGGCATGCCTCGCGGACTCGGTCGAGGCGCTCTCGGAGACATGCCCGACAATCGACTACCTCATAGTCAATGACGGATCCAGGGATCGTACCGGGGCGATTATCGCCGAGCACGGCTTCAATGGGGTAACCCTACCCGTCAACACCGGCCTTGCCTCAGCCTTCCGTACGGGTATGAAGTACGCGAAGCGCCACGGATACGACGCCGCCATCCAGTATGACGCAGACGGACAACACCTGCCAGGATTCATTCCCATCATGGCGAGCGCCCTTGAGCGCGAGCACGCAGACATTGTGATCGCCTCGCGCATTCTCAACGGGGAAAAGCTCACGGGGATGCGCGCCATAGGGTCGAGGCTCATCTCTGCGCTCATCAAGGCGACCGCGCACGTCTCCCTGACCGACCCGACCTCGGGCATGCGCATGTATAGCGCCCGCATGATCGAATACTTTGCAACGGGGTTCGACTGCGCCCCGGAGCCAGACACCATCGCCCTTGCCGCACGCCAGGGATGCAAGGTCGTCGAGATTCCCGCCCAGATGCAAGATCGACAGGGCGGCGAGAGTTATCTCAAGTTTGGGAGCTCCATTCGCTACATGGCGCGCACCTGCCTCTCCATCCTCCTCTTCCAATGGTTCCGCAAAGGAGGGCTGTAATGCCCATCACCCTCAGACTCCTTCTCATCCTCGGCGCCGCACTCGCCGTGTGGATCGTCATAGGACGCATCAAGAAATCGAAGATTCTCATGGATGACGCCATCTTCTGGGTGGTTGCGGCCGTCGTCCTCCTCGTTCTTGCCGTGTTCCCCCAGATTGTCATCTTCTGCTCCAACCTGCTCGGGTTCATGTCTCCCAGTAACTTTGTGTTTCTCGTCATCGTGGCGCTCCTGCTCATGAAAGTCCACAGCGACTCATGCGAGATATCCCTGCTCAAGCACAAGGTCGAGGAGCTTGCGCAAGAGATTGCGCTACGCGACTCCTCCTCGAGCAAAACATCGCGCTAGGGGGGGGCAATGTTTTCCCCCTCCGACCACACCTTCGTTCTGTGTGCCTATGGCGAGAGTCCCTACCTCGAGGAGTGTCTCTCCTCCCTCATGGCCCAGACGACGAGGACAAGCGTCCTGATGGCCACTTCCACGCCCAACGATCGCATCAGGGCCGCCGCGTCGAACGCGGGGGTTCCCCTCTTCGTAAACCCGAGCGATCCTGGAATCGCATCTGATTGGAACTTTGCGATTAGCTGTGCCACGACCCCGTTGGTCACCGTAGCCCATCAGGATGACACCTACGCACCCGCCTATGCCGAGCGCGCACTCGGGGGAATGAACCGCGCGGAACGACCGCTCATCTTCTTCACGAACTACGGGGAGATTCGCAACGGCAAGGAAGTCGATGACAACCGGCTTCTTTCTATCAAGCGCAGGCTCCTCCTCCCCATGGTCAAAGCAGGAGGCTCCTCCGATTCCACACACACGAAGCGGCGTATCCTCTCGCTCGGGTCCTCCATCTGCTGCCCCTCGGTAACCCTGAATCTCCCCGCCCTCCCCTCGCCCCCGTTCCGCACGGGAATGAAGAGCGACCTTGATTGGGACGCCTGGGAGCGCTTCTCCCGCCTTGACGGCTCCTTCGTCTATGATTCCGAAATACTCATGCACCACCGCATCCACGAGGGCTCGGAGACCTCGGCCCTCATCAGGGACAACACCCGCACTCACGAGGATCTCGAGATGCTCAAGAGGTTCTGGCCGAGTCCGATCGCACACCTCATCAACCTCATATACTCTCAAGGACAAAAGAGCAATGGCCAGTAGCACGTCATCGCATCCAGCCGTCGCCGTTGTCATGTCCACCTACAACGGCGAGCGCTATCTCAAAGAACAGATAGACAGCATCCTTGCCCAAGCGTATCCAAACATGCTCGTCCATGTGCGCGACGACGGCTCGAGCGACGGGACGCTCGCCCTTCTCGCAGACTATGAGAAGAGGGGGCTCATAGAGGTCGACCGGGGGCAGAACGTCGGCGTGACAAGCTCCTTCTACCTGGGAATCGCAGCGGTGGTCGACCGTGCAGACTACGTCGTCCTCTGCGACCAGGATGACGTCTGGCACGCCGACAAGGTCGAGCGGGCCATAAGCGCCCTAGGGAAGTACCCGAGCGGCGCCCCGCTCCTTCACTACACCGAGGTCAACTACTGTGATGGCACCCTCGTTCGCCAGGGGGTCTCGCATCTCTGTCGTTTTGTGCCTCGCTTCGAAGGGCTCTTCTTTGAGAACTGCTGCTCCGGCAACGTCACGACCATCAACCAGTCTCTCGCCAGGCTTGTCCTGGAGAGCGGGCCCGAGCGCGTCTTCTATCACGACTGGTGGATCGCTTTGCTCTGCGCCTGCTTCGGGCATCTGGTCTACGATCCGGAGCCCTCGGTCGAGTACCGGCGCACCGGGGAGAACGTGAGCCCCACAGGCGCGGGCGTCAAACTTGCAATCCACCGCCTCAAGGAGGCCCTTGACGCCAACCGCCTCTCCCCCATCTCGGGACAGCTCGAGAAGCTCTTCGACGAGTACGGTGACGTCATGACGGACGAGCGACGCGCGACCCTCGAGCTCTTCTGCGCAAGGGGCCACCGTCTTCGCAAGGCGCTCTATCCGCATCGCCTCCGACAGACGCTCGTCGGCGAGGCCGCCGTACGCCTGCTCCTCCTACTGGGCAGGCTCTAGCACAGGCTACAGCGTGGCGCTCCTTCCCAAGAGCGTGCGCACGCCAAGCACCCCGTACCACCGAAGCGGCGAGAGCAGCAGGCCAACCCGGCCCCTTTCCCCCATAAGCTCGCGCAGAACCTGCCGCGGACGCTCGCTCCCAAGCTTTGAGAACGCCCACTTGAGCCGAAGGCGATACCACGTGAGCCTCGCGGTGCGGCGAGCATCCTCGGCGCCATAACGGTCCGCATACACGACAAGGGTACGACCGAATTGGATCTCGTTTTTGACGTAATCCTCGTTGACCCTTGTTGTGGCGGAGTAGCTCGAACCGCCCCTCTTGATGTGACGATAGGCGTTCCACTGCTCCTGGAAGCAGCGGACCCGACCCATGCAGAGCCAAAGGAAGGCGTTCCGACGATCGCCCGGATAGGAGTCGTAGCTCTTGAGCGCGACGAAGTTGTCCCGCGCAGCAAAGTAGTCCTGAGCTCGACACATGATCGAGCCGCTCTGACCAGGCATGCAGCTGTAGAAGTACTCCTTCCAAGAGTACTCCTCGTCATGGCACTCAGGGTACTTCTCGCCGTTAGGCCGTGAGTCAGCCCCCACGACGAGGCTGTTCGAGGAGACAGCCGTGTAGTCCGGGTGCGACTCGAGGAAGTCGGCCTGCTTCTGGAGCCTGCCGTCGAAGAGCATGAAGTCGTCGCCCTCGAAGTCGACGAGGTACTTGCCGCGCGTGCGGGAGTAGAGGTCCTCGCCGTTTGCCACCGATCCCATGTTCTTCTCGCGATAGAGGATGGTGAAGTATGACGGAAGCTCCGGCTCCAGACGCCGGAGAACCGAGCGCGTACCATCCGTCGAGCAGTCCTCCCCGACGAGGACCTCGATTGGAAAGTCCACCCTCTGTGCGGCTATACTCCTCAGGCACTCCTCGATGTAGCTCTCGTGGTTGTAGACGGAGACGAGGACAGTGACGAGCGGCTCCTGCATTGAGCTACCTCCCGCAGGATAGGACAACGTCACAGATCCAGTCCACGTCCTCAAGCGCGAGGTCCGCATACATGGGAAGCGTGAGCACCTCGTTCGCCGCGCGCTTGGCCACGGGCGTGCTTGATGAGTCGAAGCGGCCCTCGTAGCACTCGTAGTCGCTCACGAGCGGGTAGAAGTACTTGCGCGGGTGGATGTCCTTTGCCATGAGAGCCGCGTAGACGTCGTCCCTCGAAGCGCCGAACGCCTGGGCGTCAAACGTGACGGGCAGGTAGGCGTAGTTGTATCGCACGCCCCTCTGCGGGCGGAACACGCGCACGCCGGGGGTGCCCTCGAGGCGCTCCCAGTAGCGCTCCGCCACGTGGCGGCGCTTCTCGATCTCCTCGTCCACGTGGCGCAGGTTGCAGATGCCCATGGCGGCGCAGAACTCGTTCATCTTGGCGTTGCCGCCCACGTACTCCACGGACTCCGTGCCCGTGATGCCGAAGTTCTTCCACTGGTCGAGGAGCTTCTTGAGCGCGTGGTCCTTGAAGCAGACCGCGCCACCCTCGATGGTGTTGAAGACCTTGGTAGCGTGGAAGCTGAACATGGAGGCGTCGCCGTAGGTTGCCGCGGAAACGCCGTCTCTGAAGACGCCGAACGCGTGCGCCGCGTCATAGATCACCTTGAGCCCATGCTCGTCTGCGATGCGCTGGATTGCGTCCGCGTCGCAGAGGTTGCCATAGACGTGGACGGGCACGATGGCACAGGTCTCGTCATCGATGAGGCGCTCGATGGAGGCCGGGTCGATGGTGAAGTCGTCCTCCTTGATGTCAGCAAAGACGGGCGTGAGTCCCTTGCGCACGATGGCGTGCGTGGTGGAGGCGAAGGTGAAGGGCGTGGTGATGACCTTGCCCCTGAGGCCCATGGCCTCGAAGACGCACTCGAGGGCGTTGTGACCGTTGGTGAAGAGCGCGATGTCATCCACCTGGAGGTAGCGCTCGAGGTCGAGCTCCAGCTGGTGGTGCTTCTCGCCCATGTTGGTGAGCATGTGCGTCTCCCAGAGCCGGGCGATCTCCGCCGTGTACTCATCAAGGGAGGGCATCGAGGAATGGGTGACCCAGATGGGCGTCTTGTGCATAGGGCAGGCTCCTCACACTCACGTGATTATGCGGGGATGATTATCCCCGTTCTGCGGCCCCAATTCTATCGCATAAGATGAATATGGCCTAAAAGCATACGTCAGGAGCATGATGAATCGTTTCAACCTCTGCATCCTCGCGCTCTGCGCCGTCCTCGCGCTGGTGCTGGGCTATCTGATGTCCAGGCGCTTTCGCTCTCTCACGGCCCCCTCACCAAAGGTGGGCAGAGAGGAGCTCCTTTTCCTTCTGGGGATTCTCCTTGTTGGGTCCCTCTCCATCTATGGCGTATTCCTGCTGGGGCGCGCCTCGTTTGCCTACCGCGACCTAGGGTCGGACACCGTAGAGCTGTACGTTCCGTTCTACACGAACGTCATCGAGAGTATTCGAGGCGGCAGCTTTGGCGCATGGAACTTTGAGTACGGGCTGGGGGCGTCCGCCGCAAGCTACCAATCATGGCTGCTCGACCCCTTTAACGTGGTGCTTATCCCCCTTGGGCTCATTCTTGGCAGCGAGCGCCTCTCGCTTGCCCTCACGTTTGTTCAGATTCTCAAGGTCGTGGTCTCGGGCCTCATGTTCGACCTCCTGCTCAAACGATACTGCGAGACCCCGCTCGGCCGAATCGTTGGAGCCTCCTGCTTCGCCTTTGGGGGCTTCCTCATGCTCTGGGGCCAGCACTACTGGCTCGGAAGCGTCTACGCGGTCTTTGCCGTCACCATCCTTCAATTCGAGCGCCTCATGGAGCGATGGAGCGCCCCTCGCTTCTGCTGCGTCGCCCTCGCCTCTGCCCTGAGCGTCGGCTGGAGCGCGTACTGCGGCTTCATGTCCCTGCTCGGCGCAGCGCTCTACTGCCTGCTCCGACTCATCCACGCAGCCAAGGGAGAGAGGAAGGCGCTCCAGGTCGTCAGGGGAACGATCAGACTCTGCATCCCCGTCCTCTGCGGCGTGCTGCTTTCAGGCGCTGCCCTCGTTCCCTATGCAAGCTACCTGCTTGGAGAGACCTCGCGCGTCGCCGCCGACGCTGGGTCATCCGTCACCCAGCTCGCGGGCGAGTATCTCCTCAGCTTTGTACCGCTGCGCTGGATCCCCATGATTCTGAGCCGCCTCCTGGGAAGCGGCCTCATCTCGAGCGGTGCCCCCATCCCGCCGGAACTTGTGCCTCCCACGGAGCACTTCTCATACGTCAACTGTTATGAGCTGGTAGTCCTCGGCTTCGGCTCGCTTGCCCTCATCCTCCTGTTCCAGTTCTTCCACTGGTCCTTCAAGAAGTGCGCCAAGGGGGACCGGACGCTCATCGTCATCGCGGACGCCCTCGTGGTGCTGTACTGTTTCAACGAGTTTCTTCCCGCGCTCTTCAACGTGTTCGTTGAGCCCAAGTACCGCAGCAGCTTCGTCCTGGCAGTGCCCATCTGCATAGCCATTGCCATGGGATGGGAGAGGCGAGTCCAAGGGGGGGACATCTCACGTGCCGCCCTCCTCGCTGGCGTCGTGTCCACCGGGGCGATACTCGTCTGGTCCGCACTCAACTCCGTCAACGGAAGAAGGCTCTGCATCGCCTATCTTGCTATCGTGCTCGTGTTTTGCGTAATCGCGCTTCTCGCCTCCCCACGAGGGGGGCGCCGACCCCCCACTCTCGAGGGGCCCGTTGCTCGCACCGTCCTGGCGGGCCTGGTCGTGGCGGGGTGCGTGCTTGACGGGTTCTATGTCACACAGATACGCACGACCTGCACCAGCGAAGACTTCCCCTCACGTGAGGCGGAGAACACGCAGGACACGCTCGACGCGCTCGAATGGATTCGCCAGAGCGACGACGGGCTCTACCGCATTGAGAAGACCTATGTCGAGTGCTGCTCGTACAATGACGCGATGGTGCAGGGCTACTGGGGGGTCAACTCCTACAACTCGACCTCGGATGGGGATGTCATCGAGTTTTACCGCACGTTCTGGCCGGATGCCTACGTGAGCGACTATGCGATTCAGGACTTCAGGCTCGACGCGAACGGTTACTCCCTGCTGTCGCAGCTCGGGGTGCGCTACCTTCTCTCCAAGGAGCCAATTGAGGACAGCCGCTTCACGCTCGTCAACCAGTTCGGCAGTGTCTTTGTCTATCGCAACGAAGGGGCAGTCCCGCTGCTCTTCACGAGGGAGAGCCTCATGGGAGAAAGCGATGTTGAGCTCCTCTCCAGCGCCACCGTTCGACAGGTTGCCATTGGTAGGGCGCTGGTGGTCCCCGACGACATTGCGTCCTCGCACGCGTCCACGGAACCCGCGTCTCTCACGTCGAACCTCGCTGCCAAGGGGGGCGATTGCCTCGTCGGAACCGTGGAGGCTACCGCGCCCGCGGTCGTCTGCCTCTCCATTCCCTATACCTCCGGCTGGATTGTTACGATTGACGGCGAGGAGATTGAGACATTCCGCGCGAACGTCGGGTTCGTGGGCTTTGAAGTGCCGGAGGGAGAGCACGATATCGAAGTTCGCTACGTCATTCCCGGACTGGCGACAGGCCTTGCGATAAGCACCGCAGGCATGGCATTAACCGCAGTCTCCTGCGTAGTCGGCTTGAAGTTTGTGCGCAGGCGGGAGAGCGAGGGAGAAAGGGAGGGCTAGGACCTCCCGAGCAGCTCCTTGAGCGTGTTCATCAGATAAGTGAACTCCTCGACCTTGAACAGCAGGGCGATGCCCAGGTAGACTACCGCCATCGCAACCACCTGCAGCAAGATAGTGATGAGATCGGGAAGGCCGGCGAGGGGCACCACGAGCGTCGTGGCGGCGGCGATGGCAGCCATGACAAATGCGGGGAGGATGTCCCTGATCTGCTCGTGATACGCGTAGCCGATAACACGTTTGTTAGGCGAGGCGTTGATGAAGGTGCTCAGGACGCCCGAGACCATGTACCCGGCGACAATGAGATAGAGGTCGCGCAGCGCGAAGACGGTGAATGCCAGAATGGCGATGCCAACGACCTTCTTGATAACCTCGAGTCTGAGGAACAGATCGCTCCTGCCCATGCCGTTGAGCGTCTGAAGGTTGGTGGTGTGAATCGGAAGAAGGGCGTACACGAAGCAGTACATCTGCAGGAACGGGACACAGGGAACCCACGCCTCGCCGAGGACGACCCTCACGATAGGCTCGGCCGCGGCAGCGAAGAGCGCCATGGCGGGAGCAACGAGGAAGGTGCTCGTCTTGAGCGCACGGCGCGCGATGCGCTTGACGAGGGCATGGTCACTCTGTGCGTGAGCGACCGCAGAGAGCATGACGGGCTGAATGGCACCGTCGAGAAGCCCCCCGAGCGCATTTGGGTACCTTTTGCCCTGCGACACATAGCCCAAATCCGAGCTCGAGAACACCTTGCCGATCATGAGGTCGGAGAGGCTCTGATAGCCCTGGTCGAGCAGGCCGGAGGCGAGGAGCTTCCATCCAAAGCGGAAGAGGGTTATCGCCCGGGCGCGCTCGAAGACGAAGCGGGGCTTCCAGGGGACCTGCAGCGCCAGCACGAGGCACTTGCACCCCTGCTGAACGATCTGCTGAAGAACGAGGGCCCAGATGCCACCCCCCGCCATCGCGACCCCGATGCCCGTGGCGCCAGAGACCACGCCGGCCGTGATGGTGGCGCGAAAGGTCTTATGGAACTCCAGGTTGCGCGCGACAATCGCCTCCTGGATGGAGTTATAGGCGTTGATAACGAGCACGAGAACGAGCACGCGCAGCGGGGTCACCGCCGCTGGCATGGCGTAGAAGTCGGCAACCGCAGGCGCGGCACAGAAGACGACGGCGTAGAGTACCACGGAGGTGGTAAGGCTCATCCAGAACACGGTGGAGTAGTCCCGCTCCGTGGCGTCGGGCGCCTGGATGATCGCAGTGTTGAGCCCGCTCTGAACGATGACGTTGCCGATGTTCACGAAGACGAGCATGATGGCAAGCATGCCGAACTCGTCAGGCGAGAGCAGGCGGGCGAGGACAATCTGGATGAGTAGCGTCACGACGGCAGTCCCGCCCTGCTCGAAGAGCTTCCAGAACAGGGACTTGATCGTTGACATCTTGAAGTCGCTCGTCGGCACGCGAACACCCTTCCCAAACGCGGACGCCTAGGCGGCCGCGACCCTCGGCATTGGTTCAAAGGGGTATTGTATACTAGGAAATCGCAGATACGAGCACGTACGAGGCCTTCCCCTAGGAGTCAACATGAACGACAAGCCCCAGAATCTTGATGCCCTGCTCGCCGACGGGTTTACCGAGCGTTTTGCCCGGGAGTACCTCGAGATTCTCGATCGCGAGAAGGCAAGCGGGATGTACGAGCCCGATTACCTTGCCTGGTCGCACGCCCACGGCTTCTGCGCCGAGTCCGCCTATGCATACGGACTCGCGGAGGACAACCTCGATGACTACCTCTCCGACTACGACTACTGGCGCCTCTGGCCGCTCAACAGCTGGGAGCGCATCTGGATTAACGACAAGCTCACGCTGAACGCCCTGCTCCAGGACTCCGACCTTGCACGCTATCTGCCCACCTACTTCTACTACAGCCGCCCCGAGGGACTGCTCCCCCTCTCGGGGAGCGACTACGCCCCTGGAGTGGACGGCCTTCTCGCCTGCTTGCGGCGCGAGGGTACCTTTGCCTGCAAGCCGAGCAACGGTACCGAGGCCAACGGATTCCACAAGCTCGAGTGGCATGAGGGGACCTATCGCCTCGACGGCGAGGAGGTGACCGAGGCAGGCGTGCGCGAGTTCGTGAGCGCCCATCCGAATTATGTCTTCACCGAGTTCATCCACCCCGAGGCGAGCCTCGCTGCCATCAACCCGCTCATCCACACCATCCGCGCCCTCGTGATCAACCCCACGGGCTCCGCTCCTACCCCCACCATCGGTTACCTCCGCTTTGCGCTCGAGGGGGCAGACGAGGGCAACGGCGCCAACTACGTTCCGCCCACCGAGGACCAGATTGGTGCCTACAACGTGCAGATTGACCTCGAGACGGGCGAGTACGGAAACGGCAAGCTCGTCTTTGCCAACCGCGTGGTGGACTCCCCGCGCCACCCCACGAGCGGCGTTCTCGCCGAGGGCACGCTCCCTTACTGGGACGAGGCAAAGGAGATGATGCGACGGCTCTCCCTCAAGGTCGGCGCCTGCGAGTATCTAGGCTTCGACGCCTGCATCACCGACAAGGGCCCTCGAATCATGGAGATCAACTCTCACTCTGGCATCAAGTATCTGCAGCTCTTCCATCCCATCTGGAAGGACGAGACGCTTGCGCCCTACTATCGCGAGAAGCTCGCAGCCATCGACGCGCTTGACGAGACGGGACGCGCAAGGAGAAATGCCATCGTACGATAGCCCCCCATGGCTGGCAAGTGCGAACGGGGGGGGGGGGGGGGGGGGGGGGAGCGAGGGGAGTCCTTCCTCCCCTCCCCCCCCCGCCCCC
>NZ_JBQXES010000014.1:49199-64064 GCF_052599055.1 Thermophilibacter sp. ZX-H3
CGATAGCCCCCCATGGCTGGCAAGTGCGAACGGGCGGGCGGCGCGGAGAGCCTTCCGCGCCGCCCGCCCTTCATATCTACAGCCTCATTCCAAACTAGACAGCAATCTCATACAGACGCATGTCCCCCTCCGCAAGCAGACACTCAAAACCTGGGGTCTCGTCAGTCACGCCAGTGGCGCCCAGCCAATCTTCTTTTCCATACCCAAGCAGGTAGAGCGTTCCATCCTCGCTGAACGCACTGTCCTGACCCCCTTGGTCGAACAAGATTACATAGCGGATTCCCGCCGCCTCCGCGGCTTCCTCAACCGCTGGATCACTCGCTATGTTGTCCAAGCCCCTTTGCAAAACGAGAAGGTTGGGATCCCCTTCGGGACCGAAGGACTTGTACGACACGTTAAGGTCGCAGTCAGCATAGGCGAAGGCGCTTCCGTCGAA
Source organism: Thermophilibacter sp. ZX-H3 (assembly GCF_052599055.1). Classification (NCBI taxonomy): domain Bacteria; kingdom Bacillati; phylum Actinomycetota; class Coriobacteriia; order Coriobacteriales; family Atopobiaceae; genus Thermophilibacter; species Thermophilibacter sp. ZX-H3. Next base: position 49,636 of record NZ_JBQXES010000014.1, read on the forward strand.
GGGTACGTTATAGATTTCCGCCCCATCGGGGACCATCTGTCGAGCCCTCTCCGCAAAGGCAGCTTCCTCTTCGTCGAAAGCAAAGTTCTCAGTGTTCTGATAGAGATCGCGCATCTCGTAGCGAACCGCGTCAAACCCCCAAGATGTTAGATAGCCGGGAACAAAGTCGAAGGGCACGTAATTAAGCACCATGATTCCCGCAACGACAAAGGCAGACACGACAATGCCCGCTTTTTGTGCAATTCGACCTGAATGCCCCTCGGCATGCTCCCCTACTTTCTTGGCGCACCACAGCGTCCCCCCAACGATTGCGTCCATACCCGCAGCGACAAGAGGCACGCAAAAGACGCAGGCCGTCGCGGCAAGGCGGTAGTAGTCGCTATACCAGAAGCCGGCAATGAGGTTGCGCAGCGTACCAGAGCAACTAATGGCAACCACGTAGAGAAGGAGCAGCAGAGCATAGGAGCAGGGCACCCAGCGCGTCCTCGGTCGCGCCAGCAGGACGAGTGCCCCCAGCGCCACGACGGCAGCAATGAAGAATTGCTGCCGCCTGATGACGAAGGAGAATCCCAAGCCCCATCGAAGGGCCTGCCCTACCGAAAGCGGAGTCTCTCGGGGATACGTAACGACTGCCTGCATGAAGGGAGCACTAGCCAGAATGACCCACGCAGCTGCAATGAATGCGACAAGGACGCAGGCGGCGCAAATTGAGAGCAGCATGCGGTTTCGGCGCACCCCGAGGACATCATACACAAGCTCCCTGAACCTCCACACACAGTATGGGATGAGGAAAGCGCCCGTAGAGAAGATGGCGTTTGGCTGGGCAAGCGCCATAGCCGCTCCTCCAAAGACGAAGAGAACCCCATAGCGCGCTCGCTGGGAGACGGTCACGCCCTTTGAACACAGGAGGATAAAGAGTGCCGCCTCAATGGGCATGAGCGAGAACGCCGCAAGGTTGGGGTAAAGCGGCCCAAAGAGCATGATGCGCCAAGGGAAGAACGCAAACGAGAGACAAAGCATGCCACCGAGCGTCACGAGACGAGGTCGCTCGGGGAAGAGCGTTGAGAGAAGGGCAACCGAGCCCACGGGGAAAACGCCGATAATAAAGGCGAGGTTCGCCGCATGCTCTGCAAGCGCACTCGAAACACCCATCGTCAGCTCGACCATGGCGGCGATTCCATGCCACGCAGAAGGATAGAGCGTCTCGTTGAGAGTCGAGAAGTTCTGCGTCTCGGCAAACATATGGACCCGCGAGAGGTGCCAAGCGTTGTCATAGGTCTGCTCAAAGGCGTTGGGGTCACCAAGGCTGGATACATACACGGCAATGGCGGTAGCCGCAGCCGCACATACGCCGAGCAGCAGGGCTAGGCGAACGGGTGTAAGGTACCTCAGCGGCCCTGACGTCGAAAGGGGGCGCGCGAGCTTCTCGCCAAACCCCAGAAGCTCTCGCCACGCGCCACGACAGGACCTGACCATCCACGCGACCGCCCCCATGGCGGCGACTGGCACGGCGAGCGTTGCCCAACCGCAGGGAATCCCGATGGCCCCGTACGCAATCGAGAGCACACCGTAGGCGGCAAGCGTCACGAGGGGAGCCACGCCAAGCGCAAGCTCCCAGCGCGCCCCGAATGCCCGCGCGACAACGAAGCCCGGTCCGAGCAGGACCGCTATTGCTAGGAGAGTCGCCAGAAAGAGGTCAGTCCACATGATGCTTGCCTTTCACAATGTCGCCGTTCTCCGCAAGAGCCAGCCTTGACTGTGACTGAATGACGACCTCAGGACAAATGGAGCCACTTTTGACGCCTTGTCCGTCCGAAAAACGTCACTCAACGCAACGTAGTTAGGTGCCGCTCCCTACGCCCGCCTCTCGTTCTCGTCCGTGGTCTCCCGAACGATGAACTGCGGCGTTCCATTGGCGGGCAGGACGAGGTTGCCCACGTACTCCCCGATGATGCCGAGCGTGAGCAGGATGAGCCCGAAGAAGAAGAGCAGGATGCAGATGATCGAGGACCAGCCCGCAGGCACGTCCGGCACCACGATCCTGCGCACGAGCACGAAGATGGCGTAGAGAAAGCCCACGGCGGCCGAGACGACGCCTATGCATGAGACCATGCGCAGCGGCAGCACGGTGTAGTTGAAGTAGGAGAGCCAGAGCTTGGCGAGCTTGCCGAGGGTGTAGTTGGAGCTCCCCTGCTCGCGGGCATGATGCTCGATCGTCACGTTGCCGATGCGGTTGGTCATGCGACCGAAGAGCGCCTCCACGTAGGGGTTGTAGTTGCGGTACTGGACCACTTGGTCGCGCACGGCGCGGGTGATGAGCCAGAAGTTGCTCGTCTCGATGTCCTTGGGACGGTCGAGGAGCTTCTGCGCAGTGACGCGGTTGAGCCAGCTCGTGAAGTTCTTGATAGGGCCGTTGGCGGACTGGCGATATACGCCGTATACGACGTCGTAGCCCTCCTCCATCTTCCGAATGAGGGCGGGAATCTGCGAGGGGTGGGTCTGGAGGTCGTCGTCCATGCCCATGACGAGGTCGCCGGCCGCGTGGTTGAGACCGCACATGATGCCGTTGTGCTGGCCGAAGTTGCGCATGAGCGTGATGCCGTGCACGCAGGGATGTTCCTCGGCGAGGCGACGGATCTCCGCGTAGGTACCGTCAGGAGAGCAGTCGTCAACGAGAACGAACTCGCAGTCGTAGCCCTCGAGCCGCTCGAACTCCGCAAGCGTGAGGTCCACGACCTGACGAATCGAGTTCTCTGAGTTGTAGCACGGGATGACGATGGAGACGAGCATGTGAGACCTTTCCGTTGGCGCCTACGCCCCGAGCGCGTAGACCACGATGCCGCAGACGATGAGCGCGAGGGCGAGGAGCTTCCTTGCGCTCATGCGCTCATGGAAGATGGTGACGCCGAAGAGGGTCACCCAGAGGTAGCCCGTGGCGTCGAGGATGGGGCCCATGGAGAGCGGGATTCCCCGATACGAGAGGACTGAGAGCAGCGTCGCCCCCACGAAGAGCGCGTACGCGAAGATGACGAGCGGGTTCAGGTACTCGCGCACCACGGAACCGTGCTCTCGCGAGGCGCTCTTCTTGAGCATGACCTGGGACACCGCGCTCACGAGCACACCAAGAAGGTTGAGGGCGGCGAAGGCGAGGACGGTGCCATTCATCGCGCGTCACCGTCCTTCTTGGCCGCCTCGTCCCTTTCCGCGAGCGAGAAGAGCACGACGCCGGCGAGCACGATGAGCGCGCCGAGAATCTTCAGGGGCGACACCTGCTCCCGGAAGAGGAGCACGCCCCATACGATGCCCCAGAGCACCGTGACCGCCTTGTTGGCGTAGGCATAGGTGAGCGGAAGGCGCTTAATCACCTGCTGCCACCCGATGGCGTAGAAGCCGAGAAGGGCGATCATCCCGCCATAGCAGGCTATGAAGCCAAGGCTCATGAAGTCGAAGCCTGCGGCGAGCTTGGCGCAGACGCTCGAGAGCGAGTAGACGGCGAGCATCACGTGAAGGGCGACGAGGGCCCTCGCCCCGCCGCCCCCCTGTGTCTTGGTGTCCCTGCGGGCGTCCACTATCCCCTGAGCTCCCCCTTGAGCCGCCCGAGGTACTCGGCGAGCTCGTCCTCCCAGTCGCGGGGCGTGAAGCCGATGGCCTCAAGCTTCGAGAGGTCGAGCGCCGAGTGCGCGGGGCGCGGGGCGACGGGGCCCCTGGCGTTCGCGTAGTACTCCGCCGTGGAGACGGGCACGACGGCCCCGCCGTTGCCGTTGGCGGCGTCGAAGGTGGCCCGAGCTATGTCCGCCCAGGTGCGCACGGCGCCGGAGCCCGTGCAGTCGTAGGTGCCGTAGGGGGCGCGGACGTCCAGCAGGTGGAAGATCGCGGCGGCCATCTGGTCGGCGAAGGTGAGCCGGCCCTCCTGGTCGTCCACCACGGTCACGCGGGGCAGCTCGCCGGCGGCCACGCGGTCGGAGAGCCCCCACATCGTGCGCACGAAGTTCCTGCCGTCGCCGATGACCCAGCTCGAGCGCAGGACGTAGTGCGCAGGGCAGCCCGCCACGGCGAGGTCCCCCGCCGCCTTGGACTGGCCGTAGACGGAGAGCGGCGAGAGGGGCTCGCCCTCGTCGTGCAGCTCGCGCGTGCCGTCGAAGACGTAGTCGGAGCTCACGTGCACGAGCGTGACGCCGTGCTCGGCGCAGGTGCGGGCGAGAAGCGCCGGGCCGTAGGCGTTGGCCCTCCAGGCGGCGGCGCGGCCCTCCGGGGTCTCCGCGGCGTCCACGGCGGTGTAGGCGCCGCAGTTGATGACCGTGCCGTAGAGCGACCAGTCGTAGCGGTCGTACTGCGCGGGGTCGGAGAAGTCGAACTCGTCGATGTCGCAGTAGTCGAACGTGCCGGCGTCCGCGCGCCTCTCGGCGGCCTCGCGCACCGCGCGGCCGAGCTGGCCGTTCGCGCCCGTGACGAGCGTGCGCCTGGGAGCCATGGGGGTGACGTCCGCGAGGGGCGGGTGGTTCTTGTCGGCCTCCGAGAGCTCGCACTCCCCGAGCGGGATGGGCCACTCGATGGCGAGCTCGGGGTCGGCGAGGTTGACGAAGGTGTAGGTCTTCTTGAGCTCGGCGGACCAGTGCGCGTCCACCAGGTACGTGTAGGCGGTGCCGTCCTCGAGTGCCTGGTAGGAGTTGCCGACGCCCCTGGGCACGTAGATCGCTCGGGAGGGGTCGAGGGTCGTCGTGTAGACCCTCCCGTAGGTGGGGCTGCCGGCGCGCAGGTCCACCCAGGCGCCGAAGACCGACCCCGTGGCGACCGAGACGAACTTGTCCCAGGGCTCGGCGTGGATGCCGCGCGTGACGCCGCGGGCGAGGTTGTAGCTCACGTTGTTCTGGACCCAGCGGTGGTCCGGCAGGCCGAGGCCCCCGACCATCTTGGCGCGCTGCCAGTTCTCCTTGAACCAGCCGCGGCTGTCGCCGTGGACCGTCAGCTCCACGACGACGAGGCCCTCGATGCCGGTCTCGACTGCCTCGAGCTTCTTCTCGAACTCCATGTGTCTCCCCTATTGGCCCTGCTTGGCGTACTTGGCCTCGGTTGCCGCCTTGGCCGGTCGCCACCATCCCTCGTGCTCGCGGTACCACGCGATGGTGGCCATAAGGCCGCTCTCGAAGTCGGTGTGCTTGGGCTCCCAGCCGAGCTCGGTCCTGAGCTTGGTGGAGTCGATCGCGTAGCGGCGGTCGTGGCCAGGGCGGTCGCGCACCCAGTCGAAGTCGTCCTCGGACTTGCCCATGGCGCGCAGGATGGCGCGGAGCACCGTGATGTTGTCCCTCTCGCCGTCCGCGCCGATGAGGTAGGTCTCCCCGATGCGGCCCTTGGTGAGGATGGTCCACACGGCGGAGCTGTGGTCCTCGGTGTGGATCCAGTCGCGCACGTTCCGGCCGTCGCCGTAGAGCTTGGGGCGGATCCCGTCGATCACGTTGGTGATCTGGCGCGGGATGAACTTCTCGACGTGCTGGTAGGGGCCGTAGTTGTTGGAGCAGTTGGAGATCGTGGCGCGTAGGCCGTAGGTCCTCACCCAGGCGCGGACGAGCATGTCGGAGGCCGCCTTGGTGGAGGAGTACGGGGAGCTGGGGTGGTACGGCGTCTCCTCGGTGAAGCGCGCCGGGTCGTCGAGCGCGAGGTCGCCGTAGACCTCGTCCGTGGAGACGTGGTGGTAGCGCACGTCATGCCTGCGGCAGGCCTCGAGCAGGCGGTAGGTGCCCTCGACGTTGGTGCGCAGGAACGGCTCCGGGTCCGCGATGGAGTTGTCGTTGTGGGACTCCGCGGCGTAGTGGACGATGGCGTCGTGGCCGGGGACCAGACGGTCCAGCAGGTCGGCGTCGCAGATGTCGCCCACCACGAGCTCCACGCGCTCGGCCGGCAGGCCCGCGATGTTCTCCGGGTTGCCGGCGTAGGTGAGCTTGTCGAGCACGGTCACGTGCACGCCCGGGCAGTTGTTGACGACGTAGTGCACGAAGTTGCTGCCGATGAAGCCGCAGCCGCCGGTGACGATGATGTTAGTGGGCTCGAAGGTCTCGGCCATGCGCTCCTCCCCTTCTAAAGGGTGTTGTGGGTATTCACATACAGATTGATTCTATCCCATCAAGCGCACCCAACACCAAACATGCCTAAAAGGGGCCAAGCCCCTTTTAGGCATGTTTTAGCTCGAGAGAGTAACGAACGCGAGCTCTTCTCGTCTGCACTAGTCCTTGTACGGCCTGTCGGGCGCGATCTTGCCCTCGGCAACGGTCCTCAGGTGGGCGCCGTAGTTGGACTTGCCGTAGCGCTCCGCGCACTCGAGCAGGCGCTCGCGGGAGACCCAGCCGTTCTCGTAGGCGATCTCCTCGGGGACGGAGACCGGCAGGTCCTGGGCGGTCTCCACCGTGCGCACGAACTGCGAGGCCTCGAAGAGCGACTCCATGGTGCCGGTGTCGAGCCAGGCGTAGCCGCGGCCGAGCGTCACCACGTCGAGCGAGCCGTCCTCGAGGTACATCCGGTTGAGGTCCGTGATCTCGTACTCGCCGCGGGCGGAGGGCTCCACGCGCGCCGCGAAGTCGCACACGCGGCCGTCGTAGAAGTAGAGCCCCGTCACGGCGTAGTTAGACTTGGGGTTGGCGGGCTTCTCCTCGATGGAGATCGCGTTGTAGTTCTCGTCGAACTCCACGACGCCGAAGCGCTCCGGGTCGTCAACGCGGTAGCCGAAGACCGTGGCGCGGCCGCGCTCGGCGTTCCTGGCGGCGCGGCGCAGGTGCCGGCCGAGCCCGTTGCCGTAGAAGATGTTGTCCCCCAGGACGAGCGCGCAGGGCTCGCCGCCCGCGAAGTCGCGCCCGATGACGAAGGCCTGGGCGAGGCCGTTGGGCTCGGGCTGCACGGCGTAGGAGAGCGAGATCCCGAAGTCCGAGCCGTCCCCGAGCAGGCGCTCGAAGTTGGGGAGGTCCTCGGGCGTGGAGATGATCAGGATGTCGCGGATGCCCGCCAGCATGAGCGTGGAGAGCGGGTAGTAGACCATCGGCTTGTCGTAGACGGGCAGGAGCTGCTTGCTCGTGACCGTGGTGAGCGGGTAGAGGCGCGTGCCCGATCCGCCCGCGAGGATGATGCCCTTCATGGAGTCCCCCCTCCAGCGAGTTCTTCTCTGCTACCTGCACATCATACGACATGCATGCGTTTTGACAGATGGCTCACCCACCAAACTCATCAAAAGAGGGGCCCGCCGAAGCGGGCCCCTCCCAAGTCGCCTGTGTCCTGAGCTTAGAGCTTGCGGACGTTGGAGGCCTGGAGCTTGCCGTTCTGGCCGGTCGTGACGTCGAACTCGACAGCCTGGCCCTCGTCCAGCGTCTTGAAGCCGTCCATCTGAATCTCGGAGTAGTGAACGAACAGGTCGTCCCCATCCTCGCGGGAGATGAAGCCGTAGCCCTTGTCCGGATTGAACCACTTGACAGTACCCTGAGCCATGTCGTGCCTTTCTTTCTCTGCCCCGCAGGGCAAAAGCTGCGCTCGCGCGCGATACCGTGACCGTTTGGCCACGGGGGATATCTTACCCCGAAACAGCCCACGATATCCGAGAAAACCGCTCAGCGCCGAATTGGGTCCGCATGCGGAGCTACGACGTTACGTCGTCATCGTACGATAGAACACTCCAGAGATGGGTCGCGGCAATGCGTAGAGAATGCCGCACATTATCGCGATGAGCATACACCGCACGACGAGAGCGCTCACCCAGACGGGCACGGGAAGGCCAGCGAGCACCTCGATGGCCTTGTCCCAGAGGAAGACGTCCATTTCCACGAGGTGCATACAGAAAATGGGGAGCGTCATTGTGCCGAGCCAAGCCAGCGGGGCGCACACCTTTGGCACAATGCAACAGGCAATCCCAGACAGCCTGATGACGCACATCGCCCCACACAGCCCGCCAAGCACGTCGACAATCGGGCCATTTGGATAGTAGTTTGCCGCCATCGTCAGCTTGCCTCCCAGACTCAGACAGGTAAGCCACATGCCCGCGGTGGCAGCCCACAAAAGGGGGTGGAGACCTCCTGGCGACAGCACGCCCTTCTCGCGAATCCGCTGGCCGAGATAGAGGAAGAGGACAGCGCACGCCCCCGCCTGTATGTCGAGGGGGAGCCAAAGGACATTCGTGGAGGCATATCCGGCAACAAAGAGGCAGAGAACGACCAGAAGAGGAAAGGGAGACCCGTTAGCCGCCGCCAGAAGGAGCTTGGCCCAGAAGAGGGCGGGAAGGAACCAGATTGCTCCGATCATCGTCACCCCGTCTGGAAGCGGCACGATTGTTGTCCCCGAGCCGTAGAGGGAGGCAGCCCCCATCGTGGAGAGCACGTCGAGAAGACCCTCAGGCCAGAAGAGAAGCGTTCTCACCGCATAGAGCAAAAGCGTGATGGCACAGGTGACAGCATACGGAAGCAGCAGGGAGCGTGCGCACTTCCTCACATAGCGCACATCGGGCCGGGCCTCAGGACTCGTGAGAAAGCCGCTCAGCACGAAAAACAGGGGCATGTGGAACGTGAAGATGGCGTTGACCATCTCTGCCGGCGCTCCGAAGTAGTCTCCGTGCCCGAGTACGACGCAGACGATGGCAATGCCCCGCGCAACGTCCAGGGAGACGTCGCGGCTCATGACAAGCCCCCGACTTTCTGTAGCGCCCGCTTGAGGAGGGAGCGCACCCCGCGCTTCCGGAGACGATACTCCAGTGCGAGCGCTCTTCTCGCCCGCGTGGGCATGTCCGTACGGTAGCAGGCGTCGAGCGCCATGCGGCGTGTCGTGCGCGGCAGGCGCATCGCCGAGACGTCGGCCTCCGTCCAGTAGCGAGAGAGAATCCGGCGCAGCCCCTCGGCAACGGAACGGTAGGTCGCGTCATCCAGCTTGAGCGCGTCATAGAGTGAGAAGTCGAGTGAAAAGGACACGAGGTCCGCCGCATGGTCGTCCAGGAACCCTCCCGCGTCCCAGTCCGCAAGGATACGCTCGACCACCTTGTTGTGCTCGAGCATCTTGGAACCAAAGTCGGCGCGCAGGCCACTCATGAGCGATCCCTCGCGCACGACCTGGTACTCATAGAGCTCGTCGGAGATGAGCGTTGTGCGACGCGAGCGCGGGTAGACGGCAAAGCAGAAGAGCTGGTCCTCGCCGAAGCGGAGGTCCTTGTCGAGAAGGACGCCACGCTCGAGGAGGAAGCCCCGCCTGAGGGCGAGCTTCCAGACGAAGGGGCGCGAGGCCTCCTTGAGCAGGAGGTCCATGCTGAAGGCGTCGTAGGTCACGTCGCGCGGGTGGAGCGACTCGGAGAGCCACTCGGGGCAGGGGGCGTCATCCGGATAGACCCGCCCGCCAAAGACGAGGACGTCGGACTCGGTATCGTCGAGCGCGGAGACGATGCGCCCGCACGCGCCGGGAAGATAGCGGTCGTCCGCGTCGAGAAAGCTCACGTAGTCGCCGCGCGCGGCGCGGATGCCGGCGTTGCGCGCGGCCGACGGGCCCAGGTTGGCCTGGTCGATCACGCGAATCCGCGAGTCCCCGGCCCCCCACTCCGCCAGACGCTCGCGCGAGCCGTCCGTGGAACCGTCGTTCACGCAGACGATCTCAAAGTCAGGGAAGTTCTGGGAGACCAGCGACTCGAGACAGCGGTCAATCCAGCGCGCGACGTTGTAGACGGGGACGATGACGCTCAGTCGGGTCACAGCGCGGCCCCCCGAGCGTCGATCCTCCTCGCAGATCGTCCAAAGAGTTTGAACCAGAGAATACGCGCCACCAGGACCGGACCCCCCATACGCAGGTAGCGCCTGAGAGAGCCCATGGTGCCCGAGGATGCGGCGGCATCACGCTCGGCGCAGAACGCGGCGGGGTCGGCGACCATCGCGCGCAAATCCGCCTCAGCAGCCGGCTCGAAGAGCGTACGGTCGACCTCTCCCCGCCCGAGAGCCGCCCGGAACTCTCCCGCCGCGCGTTCCACGAACGCCGGACGCAGCTCCGGGGCGAGTCGGTCGTAGTTCCAGAGGTAGCTGTCGAGCTTCATGCGCTGAAGGATGGCGAGGAGTCGCCGCTCGTCGGCACCGCCGCGGGCGTGGACGAACTCCTCCATGGAGGTGTACTCGTCGCACACGCAGAAGACCTTGCCGGGGTTGTTGACGGACGAGCCCTCGTTGTCCTGGCGGTAGTTGAGGACGGGCGCACCCACGAACGAGGCCCGCTCGGCCGCAGCCCACACCTTGAAGTTGAAGCCCGAGTCCTGATAGGATGCGCCGGGCGTCTCGAGGAAACAGATGTCGTTGGCGGTAAGGAAGTCGCGCCGATAGAGCCCCGACCAGATGGAGGGTTTGCGGAAGAAGACGGCGAGGTCGTCAAGTGGCCTCAGCGTGCGGCCTTCCTCGAAGGTGTCCACCACGCGGAAGAGCTCGCGACGCTCCTCGGGACGAGACCAGTACAGGTTGAAGTTTGCCTTCACGACCTCCGCCGCGTTCTTCTCGGCAGCATCGTGCAGCACGGAGAGGGCGTCGGGCTCGTAGAGGTCGTCGGACTCGAGCATGGCCACGTAACGACCGTGGGCAGCATCGAGGCCGCGGTTCATGGAGGCCCCGTAGCCGGAGTTCTCCTTGTCAATCACGCGGAAACGCGGGTCATCGTCAAGGAAGCGCTGGATGATGGCGCGCGAGCCGTCAGTGGAACCGTCGTTGATGCAGATGGCCTCGAAGTCGCCATAGGTTTGGCCACGGAGCGACTCGAGGCACCGCTCGAGGTAGCGCTCCACGTTATAGATGGGGATGAGGACCGAGACCTCAGGCTTCTCGTCAGCTCCGTGCTCCCGCGTCATGGGGTTCACCTCGTCCCAGCTAGTCCTCGGGCATGTAGCGGCCGGTGAAGTGGTTGAAGGCGCTCTCGAGCACGAAGAGCAGGCCCTCCGTCTTGCACGAGAAGCGGAACTCCTCGATGAGGTAGGCGAGACGTGACTTGTTATATGGGAGGCCCCTCTGCTCTGCGAAGAACTTCTTGTTGAACGGGGAGATCTGCTCCGAGCGCTCGACGATGCCCGGGTCCATCTGCCCCACCATCTCGTGAACGCGCTTGACAACGAGCGGGTTCTTCATGCCGTCGTCGTAGCGGGCACCGTGGGCGTAGTTGAAGCCTCGCACGTAGTGGCCGGCGAGGATGCGCTCGTCCGTGATACCGAGCCGCTCAATAATCTTGAGCATGTCATCCCAGCGGTCGAAGGGGCGCTCGACGGCTTCTGCCGTCTTGTGATGGCGTGTGGCGCCGGGCAGGTCACGCCGGTAGTTGTAGTAGGCATGGTCGAGGTAGACGATGGCCTCCGCCTGGCACATAGTTTCCACCAGGAAGGGGTTGTCTGCCCAGCCCGCTCCCGGGTACTCGGGGAAGCGGATGCCCTTCTCCACGAGGAAGTCCCGTCGATAGATGGCCGACCAGATGGAAGGGTGATGCTCGATGAGCAGCGGATTCTCGGCTAGCGTGAATGGGCGCCCTGAGGTCTTGATCTTTCCCTTCATGCTGCATTTGTGCGGGTGCTGCTTCCTGGGGTTGTCCCAGTCGCAGATGTCAGTCCACGGGGTCTTGACGATGTCGAGCTGCTCGTCGAAGGTCGAGGCAAAGGCGAGCATGTCCTCGTACATGGTGGGGTCGATCCAGTCGTCCGGCTCTACGATGGAGACCCACTCTCCCTTGGCGAGGCTGAGGCCGAGGTTGCAGCCCTGCCCGTAGCCGCCGTTCTCCTTGTCAATCACGCGGACGCGCGGGTCCTTCTCTGCATGGGCCGCCATGATGTCGCGCGAGCCGTCGGTGCTGCCGTCGTTGATGCAGAGGACCTCGATGTTCCTGTGCGTCTGGGCCTCGATGCTGCTGAGGCACTGGTCGAGGTACTTCTCTGTATTGTAGGTGGGAACGATGACGGAGACGAGCGCCTGGGAGTCATTGCGCATGCGGTCTTCCTCCAAGGGTTGCGTTGGGCTGTTCTTCAGTCTTTCCATCATAGCGGTTCTTCTCGCGCATTCCTCATTTTGGGTCGCAAGCGCATATTGTTACCCCCCCCCCTTTTTAGGGGCTGAAAAAGAGTAAACTATCGGAGGTTCTGCACCTGACGCAGGGAGGTTCCCATGCATCATCGACTCAGGGCGGTGGCGGTCACGGCCGGGCTCGGACTCGCCCTCGCCGCCTTGCCCGCTCAGGGCGCGCTTGCGGACGATCTGGAGGCCACTTTCCCGGCCCAGGATGCTGCGTTTGAGCTCTCAGTTGAGGACGTCACGACGCCAAGTGACGAGAACGCGCCCGTCTCGGACGCCGACGTCCCCCAGCAGAGCGACGAAGCGCCAGACGGGCCCGCAGCTGAAACGCCGACCCAGAACGAGGCCGGCACGCCAACGACGCCGACGGCGCCTCCCAAGACGGATGGCGACGGGGACGTCGCAGCTGAGACCTCCCCTATCACGGAGGCCGAAACCACCGTTTCAAACTCGCTCCCCGATTCGCCCATGCTCCCCGTGGAGCCAGAAGCTGCGTCCGAGCCCGCCCAGCAGCCAACCCCCGTCAAGGGCTGGAGCGGGAACCACTACTGGGACGGGACGCTCAACGACGACGGCACGGAGAGACTCTACACCGGATGGGTCGTAGACGACCACGACGGCGAGGGTCTGCAACGCTACTGGGTGATCGGCGGCGAGAAGTTCACCGAGGGGCTCTTCCACGTTGGCGACGGGACGTGCGGCTATGCGCTCTCCGACGAGGGCTGGGTGCTGCGCGGCATCTCCGACGTCATCGACGGACTCGTCTACATCGCGAACAACGACGGCATCCTCCTCTCCCCCGGCTGGCACGTGACGGGCGAGTTCACGGACGGCAATCTGCAGCGCTACTACATCGAGGACGACCACGCCGCGCATGTGGGCTACGGGGAGTCCGGCGGCTGGGCGCATTACACCACCTCCCATGGCTACGTCGCCCGAGGAAAGACCGTGGACACGGACGGCACCGTCGCCCTCGCGGACAACGACGGACGCGTGGAGAGGGACGGATGGCTCGTCACGGGAACGTACGACGGCGGCGGCCTCCAGCGCTACTACATCGAGAAGGGCGCCGCCAAGCTCGGCGAGTTCACGGTGGGCGCGTCAAAGTACTTCGGCCTCGCGGACGAGGGCTACGTCCTCAGGGGCGTCGGCGCGGGCGAGGCTGAGGGCCGCTACGCCGACAACGACGGCGTGCTCGCCCAGTCGCGGTGGGTGGTGACGGACGCCTTTGGCCAGGGCCTCCAGCGCTACTGGTTTGACTCCTCCGCGAGCATGGCCTCGGGCCGCCTCGTTGACCCCACGAGCGCGCTGGACGCCGGCGCAGGCTGGTACGCATACGCGCGGCCGGAGGGCTACGTCGTCCGCGGGAAGTACGACACGGGCAGGGGCCTGGTCTACCTCGCGAACAATGACGGCGTCCTCGCCTCGACGCCCGATGGCGGTGGCTGGCTTATCACGGGAGCATACGACGGCGGCGGCCTCCAGCGCTACTGGATTGACCCGGTCTCCCACGCCGCCCGCAGCGGCTTCTTCGCCGTGGACGGGAAGACCTACTTCGGCCTCGGCAACCAGGGCTACATCCTGCGCGGCAAGATGACCTGGGGCGACCACGTCCTTCTCGCCAGCAACGACGGAGACATGGCGCAGGCCGCCGGCTGGCTCGTGACCGGGCTCTACGACGGCGGGACGCTGCAGCGCTACTGGATCGGCGAGATCGACGGCTTCGCCGGCTTCTTCGGCGCCGTCACGGGCTTCTTCGACCTGGCCGACGGCACGTCGAGCTATGGCGTAGCGGGCCAGGGCTACGTGCTCCGCAACGCCCCCATCTGGCGCCTGAACGACGACTACACCGCCCGCTACTGCGTTGCCGACAACGACGGGCGGCTCATCGTCGACGAGGCGCGCTCCAAGGTGGTGAGCACCTACGCCAAGTGGATGGCGGAGATCGCCCTCGACGACTCTCACGGCTACGACCAGCTCTATCGCCTGGGCCAGTACGGGGACTATGACTGCTCGGCGCTCACCGTCGCCGCCCTCGAGAAGGCCGGCATCGACACCGCGTGGGCGTGGAGCACGCGCGACATGCGCGCCGCGCTCACGAGCACTGAGTTCGAGTGGATTCCCAGCCTATCCGACCTGCAGTACGGCGACATCCTCCTCGCGGAGGGGCACCACGCCGCGGTCTACCTCGGCGACGGGAAGCTCGTCGAGGCGTGGGCGAACGAGTTCAACGGGGCTGTGGGCGGCAAGCCCGGTGACCAGACGGGCGAGGAGATTCGCATCCGCAGCTACTACGACTACCCGTGGAGCGGCATCCTGCGCCTGAGGTCGTAGGGACGGCCACCGCTGGCTCGTGACATGGGGCGGGGCGCCGGCGACTTCCTCCGCCGGCGCCCC
>NZ_JBQXES010000014.1:64074-72416 GCF_052599055.1 Thermophilibacter sp. ZX-H3
TCGTGCTTTTGTTGTGTGCGGGGGGGCGTCCCTCCTCCTCCCCCCCCCCCCCCCCCCCCGCTCCTCTCGTCAGTCGCGTCCTCGACGCGCTACCGCGCGTCGTTCTTCTCGATGTCTATAAGGATCTCGTCCGCGTCGATGAGGGGCAGCATCACGGTGCCCATGGGCGACATCGCGGACATCTCCGCGAGCTTGCTCGTGGCGAAGGCATACCCCGCCTTGATGGCCTCGAGGCGCATGGCGTGCTCCATCTTCTTGTCGCGCTGCGCGGCGGCGGACTCCTCGCTGCCGGCCATGTGGCGCGCGGCTATCGCGGCGTCCCCCATGATGGGCGAGGTCACGACCACGCCGACGAGCGCGCCGAAGTGCAGGAACTCGGGGTGCTCGCCCTGCTCGCCCGCGGGCGCGGACGGGTCGGCGATGCCAAACTGGACGCCCACCATGGCCCTGAGGACGTTCTGGCGGTTCTTGACGTCCAGGCTGAAGCGCTTGTCCGGGTTGGTGATGGCGAGGCGGCTCTCGCCAGCGCGCTCCGCGACGGGCGCGGCGTGGAAGACGCACTCGATGAGCGAGAGGTCGTCGACGCGCATGGCGAGGGAGATGTCGGTGTCGCTCATGGGGCTCCTTTCGTGCGATGTCTCCCGTGCATCTTAGCATGCGAGACGGCGGGAGACAGGGCGAGGGGCCGCCGCACCGCACGAGAACGGGGCCGGGGAATCGCTCCCCGGCCCCGTGGCGGCCCGTCCTTCTCGCTTTTCGCGCGGCGCTAGGCCCCGAACTCCTCCACCGCGGCGCGGAGCTCCTCCACGCGGTCCGTGCGCTCCCAGGTGAACTCGGGGAGCTCCCGGCCGAAGTGGCCGTAGGCGGCGGTCCTCTCGTAGATGGGGCGACGCAGGTCGAGGTCGCGGATGATGGCGCCCGGCCGCAGGTCGAAGACCCTCTCCACGGCGGCCTCGATCACGGCGTCGTCGACCTCCCCTGTGCCGAAGGTGTCCACCATCACGGAAAGCGGGTGGGAGACGCCGATGGCGTAGGCGAGCTCGATCTCGCAGCGGTGCGCGAGGCCCGCGGCCACCACGTTCTTGGCCACCCAGCGCGCGGCGTAGGCGGCCGAGCGGTCCACCTTGGTGCAGTCCTTGCCGGAGAAGCACCCGCCGCCGTGGCGACCCATGCCGCCGTAGGTGTCCACGATGATCTTGCGGCCGGTGAGGCCGGTGTCGCCCATGGGCCCGCCCACCACGAAGCGGCCGGTGGGGTTCACGTAGACGTCGGCGTTGTGCCACTCGATGCCCACCATGTCCATCACGGGCGCGATCACGTAGTCGACCATGTCCGCCTTGACGGTGGCCATGTCCTCGATGGCGGCGTCGTGCTGGGTCGAGACCACGATGGCCGTGACCTCCGCGGGGACGTCGTCCTCGTAGCGGACGGTCACCTGGGTCTTGCCGTCCGGGCGAAGGTACGGCACCTGGCCGTTCCTGCGGACCTCCGTGAGGCGCTCGGCCATGCGGCTTGCCAGGTAGTGCGGCATGGGCATGAGGACGGGGGTCTCGTCGGTGGCGTAGCCGAACATCATGCCCTGGTCGCCCGCGCCCACGAGGTCGATGGGGTCGGTGGTGCGGCCGGCCTGGGCGTCGAAGGACTCGTCGACGCCGGCGGCGATGTCGGGGCTCTGCTCGTGGATGAGGTTGAGGACGCCGCAGGTGTCGGCGTCGAAGCCGAACTTGGCGCGCGTGTAGCCGATGCGGCGGATGACGTCGCGGGCGATCTTCTGCACGTCGAGATAGGCCTCGGTGCGGATCTCGCCGGCGATGATCACGGTGCCCGTGGTCACGAAGGTCTCGCACGCGCAGCGGACGTTGTCCACGTTGGCCGGGATGCCGCCAGGCGCGACGTAGCCGGCCTCCTGGAGCTCGGCCTCCTTGGCGAGGAGCGCGTCGAGGATGGCGTCCGAGACCTGGTCGCAGATCTTGTCCGGGTGGCCCTCCGTCACGCTCTCCGAGGTGAAGAGGTAGCTGCGGGACGAGGTGGAACGATGGGGTGAAGACATGTCGGTCCCTCTTTCGCTTTCGGGGCGGCCGTTGCCATTCCGCCCCTCCCAATACAAATGCCTAGTGATGATACCCAAATGCCGCGGCGCCGAGGCCGCGCCCGCACGTCGGCACGGCAACCACACGTTCCGGCGTGGCGGGCGGGTGGCGGGGGTTCTTCTCGTTGGTCTTTCTCGTTGGTCCTTCTCGCCGCGCGGAATCGTGCGCCGAGGCATGCTCGGCAGGCGCGAAAGGCGAGCATGAGGCGCCCTCCTCGCCCGCGAGCATGCCGTATGTACCAGCATGCCCATGTGCACGGAATCGGTCTCTGAGGGCGAGAAACCGTGCGCCGAGGCATGCTCGGCGGCGGCGCGGCTACGGCGGCGCGGCAACGGCGGCGGCGCGGCTACGGCGGCGGCGTGGCTACGGCGGCGACGCGGCTACGGCAGCGATGCAGCCGCCGCGGGTCAGCCGAGGAAGACGGCGCGGCCGCGCTCCGTGCCCACGCCGGAGAGCGCGAGGTCCAGGATCCTCCGGGCGAGCCCCTCGACGCTCTCGGGCGCGCCGTCGGGGGCGACGTGCTCGAAGACCAGGAAGGCGCCGGCCACCGCGGCCGCGCAGAGGCGGCTGTCGGCGTCGTCGCGGACGAGCCCCTCCCCCTTGGCGCGCTCGAGCTGGGCCGTGAGGATGGCGAGGACGCGCGCGAGCCGCGGCCCCTCCACGGCCGCCGCCCCCGTCGCGCCCGCACCGGAGCCGAGCATCGCGAGCATGAGGGGGCCGCCGGGGCGCAGGGCCTCGGCGAGCGCGCGGACAAGCCCGAGGATCGAGTCGGCCGCCGAGGGGGCGTCGGCGACGACCCGCTCCACGGCGTCGACGAGCGCCTCGACCGAGCGGTCCATCACGGCGCGGACGAGCTCGGCCTTGTCAGCGAAGTAGTAGTAGAGCGAGCCCTTCGACATCTCGCAGCGGGCCGAGACCTCCAGCATCTGGAAGTCCGTACCGCCGCGCTCCACCATGAGCTCCGCCGCGGCCTCCATGATCTTCTCGCGCGTCACCGCGCTCTTGCGGGTCCTCGCCTCCGCCCGGCCTCCTCTGACGCCCATGTGCGCCTCCCCTCGTCCGCCAGGGCCGCATGCCTAAAAGGTGCCTAAAGGGGGCCTGTCCCCTTTTAGGCGAGCCCTCCGGGCACGGCTCTCGTTAGCAGAATCCTAGCATCAGGTCGTTGTTTTTGAGCTGAGTTCAAAAATATTGAACACACGTGTATAGTTTCGGCCGAAAGGGAAACGAGAGGGTAAGCGGGCCCGGCAGCCCGCACGACGGCCGAGTGACGGGTTTTGGACGGATGAGGCCCTGGAAACGGCCTCGTTTGTCCGAAACCCGTCACTCGGCTGGACAGACCCGCCCGGAGGACCAGAGGAGATCGCCAAGCATGCGCACCGCAATCAAAATATTCGCCCGCGACCTGAGGAGGCTCCTCGCGAGCCCCGCCGCGATCGTGATCGCCGTGGGGGTCTGCGTCATACCCTCCGTCTACGCGTGGCTCAACATCCTCGCCAACTGGGACCCGTACGAGAACACGGGCACGGTCCCCGTGGCGGTGGCCGAGCTCGACCGGGGGGCGGACGTCCCCGGGATGGGGTTCACGGACGCGGGCGACATGGTCCGCCAGCGCCTCGAGGAGAACGACCAGCTGGGCTGGACGTTCGTCGACAGCGAGGAGGACGCGCTCGAGGGCGTGCGCTCGGGGCGCTACTTCGCGGCCTTCGTCATCCCCGAGGACTTCACCTCCACGCTCGCGGGCGTGCTCGACGGGCGCACCGAGCCCGCGCGCGTGGGCTACTACGTCAACGAGAAGGCGAACGCCGTGGCGCCCAAGGTCACGGACACCGGCGCTACCACGCTCGAGACCCAGATCGCGCAGGAGTTCGTCAGCGTGGCGGGAGAGACGGTGACCGAGCGGCTCCAGGGCACCGTGCGCGGAGCGACGGACGCCGCCGACGCCGCGTCCGAGGGCGCCGCGGCCGACCTGCGCGACGTCGGCGGGCGCCTCGACGGGCTCGCCGGCGTGCTCGAGGCGGCGCGCGGCGACGTCGCCACCGCGCGCGGGGCCGTGGGCGACGCCCGCGCCGCCGTGGCGGACGCCGGCAGGGCCGCGAGCTCCCTCGCCGGGTCGCTTGACGCGGCGCTCGGGACGCTCGGCCAGGCGCGCGGGCGGGCGCGGACCCTCGCGGGCGACCTCTCCGCCGCGCTCGGGACGGGCGCGGGCGCGCTCGCCGACCTCTCCTCAACCGCGAGCCACGACATCGGCGCCATAGCCGGGGACGTGGGCTGGGCGCAGGGGCGCGCGCAGGCGGCCATCTCGCAGATCCGCGCCGCCAACGGCACCGTGGACGGCATGCTGGGGACGCTCGAGTCCGCCCTGGACGAGCTCTCCTCCGCGGGCCCCTCGGACGGGGCGGCGGCAGCGCTTCGCGACCGCGTGGTCGAGGACCTGCGCTCCGTCCTCGCCGACCTCGAGCGGCTCTCCGCCGACCAGGCCTCCGAGCTCGACGAGCTGGAGGCCGCCTCCCAGGAGGTCGCCGCCGGGGCGGGCGCGATGGGCGGCCTCGCCGGGGAGGTGAACGACGCCGTGCAGGCGGGCGCCTCCTCGCTGGAGGGGCTCCGCTCCCAGGTGGCGCAGGACGCCTCGCCCCAGCTCTCCTCCGCGCTCGACGAGCTCGCGGACGCCGGCGGGCGCGTGGCGGGCGGCGTCTCCGCGCTCGGCCCGATGACGGGCCAGGCGGACGGCACGCTGGCGCAGCTCGACGCCCTTCTCGCCCAGTGCGACGCCACGCTCGACCGGGCCGCCTCGGGCCTGCGCGACGCCGCGGGCACCGCTGACGGCCTCGCCGACGACCTCGCGGCCGTGGCGGGGGCCTCCGACTCCGCCGCCGTGAGCGGCCTGCTCGCGCTCGACCCCGCGTCCACGGGCTCGGCGCTCGGCGCGCCCGTCGAGATGGCGAGCGAGCCCGTCTTCCCCGTCGCCAACTACGGCTCGGGCGTGGCGCCCTTCTACACCAACCTCGCCCTCTGGGTGGGCGGATTCGTCCTCGTGGCCGTCTACAAGCTCGAGGTCGACCGCGAGGGCCTCGACGTCGCCGAAGTGACGCCCACCCAGGCGTTCTTCGGCCGCTGGCTGCTGCTCGCCCTGCTCGGGCAGGTGCAGGCGCTCGTCTGCTGCGTGGGCGACGTGGCGCTCGGCATCCAGTGCGTCTCGCCCGCGGCCTTCGTGCTGGCGGGGATGGTGGAGTCGCTCGTCTACGTGTTCGTCGTCTACGCCCTGGCGGTGGCCTTGAAGCACGTGGGAAAGGCCCTCGGCGTGCTGCTCGTGGTCCTGCAGATCCCCGGAGCCTCGGGGCTCTACCCCATCCAGATGCAGCCCGACTTCTTCCGCGCGCTCGGGCCGTGGCTGCCCTTCACCTACGGCATCAACGCCATGCGCGAGGCCGTCGCGGGCTTCTATGACGGCTACTACGTTCGCAACCTGCTGGTCCTTCTCGCCTTCGCGCTGCCGGCGCTGCTGCTCGGCGTGGCCGCGCGCCGCAGGCTGGCGGGCGTGAACGCCCTCTTCGACCGCCGCATGGCCCAGACGGACCTCCTCATCGCCGACCACCCCGCCGCGTGGGGCGAGAAGGACGAGGGGTTCCTCGCGTCCGTCGTGGACGCGCTCGCCACCTCCCCGGGCCACCGGGAGGCTTTCCTCGAGCGGGCCGCGCGCTTCGAGCTCGCGTACCCGCGGCTCGTGCGGCGGGGCGTGGCGGCGCTGCTGGCCGTGCCGCTGGTCCTTCTCGCCCTGCTCTTCGTGACGCCCGCGAAGTTCGCGCTGCTCGTGCTGTGGGTGCTCTCGCTCGTGGCCGCGAGCGCGTACCTCATCGGCGTCGAGTACGCGCACGACCGGCTCGCCCGCATGAGCGAGCTCGAGAGGATGGGGACCGACGAGCTCGTGGGGCTCGTCGAGGACATGAGAGGGGGCGATGGGCGATGAGGGGAGTCTGGGCGTTCCTGCGCCGCGACGCTCGGCACGCGGTCTCGAGCGCGATCGCGCTCGTCGTGTTTGCGGGAATAGTGGCCGTGCCGTCGTTCTACGCGTGGTTCAACATCGCAGGCAGCTGGGACCCCTACGGCAACACGAGGAACCTCCGCGTGGCCGTGGCAAACGAGGACGCCGGCTACGAGGGGGGCCTCCTTCCCGTGAGGGTCAACATGGGCGAGCGCGTCGTGTCCGACCTGCGCGCGTCCGAGTCGATCGGCTACGAGGTCGCCTCGGCCGACGACGCCGTCGAGGGCGTGCGCTCCGGCGAGTACTTCGCCGCGATCGTGATCCCGGAGGACTTCTCGCGCGACATGATGGGCGTGCTCTCGGGGACCTCCGGGCGGCCGCAGGTGAGCTTCTACCAGAACGAGAAGGAGAACGCCATCGCCACGATCGTGACGGATAAGGCGTCGGCCGCCGCGCAGGCGGACATCGACGCGAGCTTCGCGCGGTCGGTCGCGAGCGTGGGGGCGGGCGTGCTCGACGAGCTCTCTCGCGCGCTCGACGACGACAGCGTCACCTCGCTCGCCGCGCGGCTCGGCTCCGCCGTGGCTGACGCGGAGGACTCGCTCGCCGGCACGGCCGACGACGTGCGCGGGTTCTCCGAGCTTCTCGCCTCGACGCGTGGGCTCCTCGGCAGCGGCGCGGACGCGGCGGAGTCGGCGCTCTCCCCCGCCGCCGGGGCGGGCGACGCGCTGCGCGAGACGGCCTCCGGGCTCGCGGGCGCGGGCTCTGCGATCGACGGCGCGGCGACGTCCGTCGAGGGGGCGCTCGCGTCCGCCGGGGCGGGCCTCGACGGGGTCGACGACGCCATCGACGACGCGCTCTCTGCGGCGGAGGCGCAGTCGGCGCGCGTCCGCGGCCTGCTCGACGACGCGCGCGCCGCCGCGGACGGGCAGGCCTCCTCGCTCGACGCGCTCGCGTCCGCGCTCGGGGAGCAGGCCGCGCTTATGGGCCAGCTCGAGGAGACGCTCCCCGAGGGGGCGGCGCGCGACCGGGTGGCGGCGGCGCGCGAGCGCGTGCAGGGGCTCGCCGGGCGCGTGACGCAGGCGGCCGACGAGATGCGCGACCTCTCGCAGGGCCTCCGGCGCACCATGTCCGACCTCGACGCGGGCGCGGCCGACGCCGGGGCGGCGCGCCAGGAGCTCGCAGGGCTCGTCGGCGAGGCGCGCGCGGCGATCGACGAGGTGCGCGGGTCCTATGACGCCGACGTGCGCGGCGTGCTCGAGGAGCTCGCGACGCAGGTCGGCGACGCCGCGGCGCAGGCAGACGCCGTGCAGGGGAGCCTCTCGGCGGCGCTCTGCGCCGCGCGCGACGCCGCGCGGGGAGCCGAGGGAACGCTCGGCGACGCGCAGACCTCGCTCGACGAGACGGCGGACGCCATCGAGAAGAGCGCGGGGCGGCTGGGCGACCTGCGCGAGCGCCTCTCCGCGGCACTGGCCAGCGGAGACGTCGAGCAGGTCCGCAGGGTGCTCGCCGCCGACCCCTCCGAGCTCGCCGACTTCGTCGCGGCGCCGGTCGACGTGGAGCGCACGGCCATCTTTCCCGTGGAGAACAACGGGTCTGCCATGGCCCCGTTCTACACCACGCTCGCCATCTGGATCGGGGGCGTCGTGCTCTGCGCGCTCGTGCGGGCCACCCCCTCGGCCGAGGCGCTTGCCGAGACCGGCTGCTCGCACGCGCAGGCCTACGTGGGGAGGCTCCTGCTGTTCTGTGCGGTGGGGCTCGCCCAGGCGGCGCTCATTTGCGGCGGCGACCTCTTCTACCTGGGCGTGCAGTGCGAGCATCCGTGGCTGCTCCTCCTCGCGTGCCTCGCGTCCTCGCTCGTGTACGTGAACCTGATCTTCTCGCTCACCGCGTCCTTCGGCGACGTGGGCAAGGCCGTGGCCGTGGTGCTCATGGTGGTCCAAGTGGCTGGCTCGGGCGGTACCTTCCCGCCCCAGATGCTGCCGCCCGCCTTCCAGGCCGTCTACGCGTGGCTGCCCTTCGTCCACAGCGAGAACGCCATGCGCGCGGCGATGTTCGGCGTCTGGGAGGGCGACATCTGGCGCGAGCTGGCGATTCTCCTTGCCTACCTCGTTCCCGCCCTGCTCCTGGGCCTGGTGCTCCGCCGTCCGGTGATCCGCCTCAACGAGCGGCTCGAGGAGCGCCTAGAGAAGACCCGCCTCATGTGAGGACGTGCCGCCGTGCCGCTGGCGTCAGGTTCGTTTGGCACGCGGAAAGAGCGTGCCAAACGAACC
>NZ_JBQXES010000014.1:72426-79300 GCF_052599055.1 Thermophilibacter sp. ZX-H3
TCCCTCCCCCCCCCCCCCCCCCCCCCCCCCCCCCCCCCCCCCCCCCCCCCCCCCCCCCCCCCCCCCCCCCCCCCCCCCCCCCCCCCCCACGGCGGTCTGCAATCAGGCGGATAGTGTGAAAAAACCGCGCCTCGCCCTGCAATCGGGGGGATAGTGCGAAGCGATTCTGGGGGTGCCCCGAGTATCCGCCGCAGCCGCAACAGGCATTTTGCCCGAGAGTCGCCGCAAATCGTGCCGAAGCGCCACGAAAAGGCTTCGCACTATCCCCCTGATTGCAGGGGACAAGCCCCGAATTACACACTATCCGCCTGATTGCAGGCGACGGCACGCCCGCCCCCTGGACACGGCGGCAGATTTCCTCCAACTGCCGTCGCTGTCCCGGCCAGGAGGTCTAGCGCGCTATACTGATGGCGTATGTGACGATTGATTCACGGAGAGGAACCTCATGTCAGAGACCCCCGTTCGCGTGCGCTTTGCGCCCTCCCCCACCGGAAAGCTCCACGTTGGCGGCGCGCGCACCGCAATCTACAACTGGGCCTTCGCCCGCGCCAACCACGGCACCTTCATCCTGCGCATCGACGACACCGACCCCGAGCGCTCCACCGAGGAGAACACCCAGATCATCCTGCGCGCCATGCGCTGGCTGGGCCTCGACTGGGACGAGGGCCCGGAGGTGGGCGGCGACTTCGGCCCCTACAAGCAGACCGAGCGCGCCCAGATGTATCGCGACGCCGCGCAGCGCCTGTGGGACGAGGGGAAGGCGTACCCCTGCTTCTGCACGCCCGAGCAGCTAGCCGCCGACCGCGAGGCCGCGCAGGCTCGCAAGGACCCCTTCCAGGGCTACCAGCGTCGCTGTCGCGACCTCTCCCGCGAGGAGGCTCAGGCGCGCATCGACGCCGGCGAGCCCTACGTCCTGCGCATCAAGGTGCCTGAGGACCGCGGCGACGTCGTCGTGCGCGACGCGGTCCACGGCGACGTGACCTTTGCGGCCCGCGAGCTCGACGACTTTGTCATCCAGCGCACCGACGGCACGCCCACCTACAACTTCGCCACCGTGGTGGACGACGCCGCGATGGGCATCACCCACGTCATCCGCGGCGACGACCACCTCTCCAACACGCCGCGCCAGGTCATCGTCTACGAGGCCCTGGGCGCGCCGGTTCCCACCTTCGCGCACATCTCCATGATCCTGGGCGCGGACGGCAAGAAGCTCTCCAAGCGCCACGGCGCGACCAACGTGGAGGAGTACCGCGACGCGGGCTACCTCTCCGACGCCTTCGTGAACTACCTCGCGCTTCTCGGCTGGTCGCTCGACGGCGAGACCACGATCATCCCGCGCGACGTGCTGGCGCGCGAGTTCTCGCTCGACCACGTGTCCAAGAACCCGGCGACCTTTGACCCCAAGAAGCTCGACTGGATCCAGGCGGAGTACATCCGCTCGATGAGCGACCAGGAGTTCGCCGACGAGGTCATGCTGCCGGAGCTCCACGAGGCCGGCGTCATCGGCAGCGACTTCGAGGCCGACGAGACCTGGGTGGATGCGCTCGCCGCCATCGTGAAGCCGCGCACGAAGTTCCCCGCGGACGTGGTCACGGTGACCGCCCCGGTCTTCGCCACCGCCGAGACCCTCTCCTATGACGAGAAGAGCGTGGCCAAGGGCCTCGCCAAGGAGGGCATGGGAGCGGTCCTGGACGCCGCGCGCGAGGCGCTGGCGGGGCTCGCCGCCTGGGAGGCCGCCGCGATCGACGCCGCGCTGGAGCCTTTGCCCGAGGCGCTCGACCTGAAGAAGCGCCTGGTCTTCCAGGCCGTTCGCGTGGCCGTGTGCGGCAATATGGTGTCACCGCCGCTCGGCGAGACGATGGCGCTCGTGGGTCGCGAGGACTGCCTCGCCCGCATCGACCGCGCCCGCGCGATGGCGCTGTAGGCCAAAGGGGACAGTCACTTTTGACTCATCGGGCGGGCCCCAGCTGGGGCCCGCCCGTTCTTCTCGCCGGACACGTGCGATCGGGTATTGCCGGAAACGCGAGATGCGCATGCGAGAAGGGCGCGAGGGGCACGCGCAACCTTGAGTCATGCGTCCCTGGGGACAGAAATCCCGGCCCGCGCATCCTTCTTGGCATGCGCGGGCCGGGATTGCCGGTAAACGGGGATGTGTGTGGCGCCGCCGCATCCGGGCGCGCCGGGGGCGAGAAGAGCCTACTGCTCGGTGCCCTCCCCTGCCGCGACGGCGTCGTCGGAGCCGGTGACTGCGGCCTCGATCATGGCGGTGAGGCCCGCGACCATCATGTCCACGCTCATGGACGCGGTGCCCTCGCCCATGGAGACGGCCTGCTCGGTGGCGTACGGCACGTGCACGAAGCCGCCGCGAACGCCGGGATGGCACGTCGCGAGGGTGTGCAGCAGGCGGTAGAGCACCTCGTTGCAGCAGAACGTGCCCGCCGTGTAGGAGACGGCGGCCGGCACGCCCGCGGCGCGCGCGGCGTCGGCCATCGCGAAGACGGGGACCGTGGCGAAGTAGGCGTCCGGGGCACCCTCCACGAGCGGGCCGACGGGCTGGTTGCCCTCGTTGTCCGGGATGCGGGCGTTCGCGAAGTTGATGCCCACGAACTCGGGCGTGATGTGGCTGCGCCCGCCTGCCTGGCCGATGCAGAGAACCACGTCGGGCTTCTCGGCGTCGATGGCGGCGTCCACGGCGGCGGCGTCCTTCTCAAAGACCACGGGGATCTGCACGGTGACCACGTCCGCGCCGGCGATCTTTGCCGGCAGGCGGCGCACCGCCTCGAGCGCGGGGTTGATGGTCGCGCCGCCAAAGGGCTCGAAGCCCGTCACCAGTACCTTCATGCGTATCGCTTCCTTCCAGGTCGGACGGTTTCCGTGCCATCCGCGTCAGGTTCGTTTGGCTCGACACGATGTCGAGCCAAACGAACCTGACGCCAGTGGCGCGCTAGAGGGCGGTCATGACGATCATGTAGACGATCTGCACGGCGAGCATGAACAGCGCGATGGGGACCTGCTTCTTGATGACGCCGTACTGGTCCTTCATCTCGAGGATGGCCACCGGCAGGATGTTGAAGTTGGCCGCCATGGGCGTCATGAGCGTGCCACAGAATCCGCAGGTGAGCGCCACCGAGCCGATGAGGGCGGGGTCGGCGCCGAGCGAGAGCACGAACGGCGCGCCGATGCCCACCGTGAGCACCGTGATGGCGCCGTAGGCGTTGCCCATGACCATGGTGAACACGGCCATGCCGATGGCGTAGACGATGATGCCCACCACGAGGTTGCCCTGCGGGATCACGCCGGAGACGATGTGGGAGATGACGTCGCCCACGCCGGCGGCGGTGAAGATGGAGCCGAGGGCGGCGAGCAGGATCGGCAGCATGGAGAGCGGGCCCACCGCGTCGAGCATGCGGCGCGTGTCGTTGAGGAACACCTTGGGCGTGTTCTTGTGCGAGAACGCGAAGAGCATGAGGCCGCCCACCACGACGCCGAAGGTGAGGCCGACGAGCGAGCTGATGTTGGTGAAGAGGGCGAAGATGAGCGCCATGACGCCCAGCGAGAGCGCGGGCACGAAGAGCTTCATGCCGATCTTCTCGTAGTTGCCCTCCATCTCCTCGGGCGTGGGCTCGTCGCCCGTGCCGCGGCCGACCTGCTTGCAGATGGCGGGGATGACCATGATGACGACCATCGCGCCGGCGACGGTGCTCGGCACCCAGCGGCCGACGATGAACAGCATGCCGCAGACCACCCAGAACAGGGCCGTGCCCATGCGCTTGGGATTGGTCTCGTCCTGCGCGTTGCGGATGCCCGCATAGACGGCGATGAGGCCCATGACGATGTAGGCGACCTCGAGGAGCTTGTCGGAGAGCGTCACGTCAGCGCTCTGGAAGAACTGGATGAACTCCGTCACTTTGCGTCACCGCCCTTCTCGGCGTCGGCGGGCGCGCCCTGGCCGGCGCCCTCGGCCTCGTCGGCGCCCTCCTCGTAGGAGGCCGACCCGGTGGCCTTGATGACGCGCGCGCGGCGCTTGGTGAGGCGACGGTCGATCACGTTGTAGTAGACGATCGCGGCAATCATGGCCACCACGGCCACGGGCACCTGCACCATGGCGAGGTCGAGCAGGCTCACGTCGTAGCCGAGGCCCGCGAGCGTGCCCTGGACGAGCAGGCCGCCCGAGCCGCCCACGAAGAGCACCTGGCCGAAGAACCAGGCGACGTTGTCGATGCCGGAGGACATGCCCTTGAGCTCCTCGAGGTGCTTCTCGCCGATCTTCTTGCCGTCGCGCTCCACGGCCGCCTGGGCCATGGGCATGATGACCGGGCGGATGAAGCCGGCCACGCCGCCGAAGTTGATGTTGAAGGCGGCAAAGAGGACGCGCACGACGCCGTAGGCGGAGATGATGATGCCCGACGTGGCGTTCTTGAGCTTGCGAATGAGCGCCGCCGCTGCCTGGCGCAGGCCGTTGCGCTCGAGCGTGCCCGTGAGCACGAACGTCATGATGAAGATGCACATGCTCCGGTTGGAGACGAAGCTCGTGCCGAGGGTGTCCAGGAACGCCACCGGGTCCATGCCGCCCACCACGGCGGTCGCGACGGCGGCCACCATGATGATGAGGATGGAGTCGAGCTTCAGCGCGAAGCCCGCCACGACGATGACGATTCCCAGGAGCTTGAGAAGCTCTGCGGGATCCATCGGTCCTCCTTACAGAGTGCTAATACGACGTACCTATCATAGGCAGCCCGGGCGCGGGACGAGAAGAACGTGAGCAATCGGTAACATCGTGGAGCGTGCGTGCCGCTGTGCCGGCGGCGCGCCTGCTATGCTAGTCACCGACGCACGCGCCCGGAAGGAGCCCCCATGGCAGCAAAGCCTCAGACCCTCGCCACGACCTCGGCCTTCGAGGTGCTCGGCCCCGTCATGGTGGGGCCCTCCTCGTCCCACACGGCCGGCGCGCTGCGCTGCGCCCGCGTGGCGGCCTCGCTCATGGGCGGCCGCGTCGCCCGCGTGCGCTTCACGCTGTGGAACTCCTTCGCGCACACCTATCGCGGCCACGGCACGGACCGCGCGCTCGTGGCCGGCGTGCTGGGGCTGGACACCGACGACGAGCGCATCCGCGACGCCTTCGACCTTGCGCGCGAGGCGGGCCTGGCCTTCGAGTTCGTCGAGGCAGGCGACGACACCTCCGTCCACCCCAACACCGTCGACATCGACCTCGAGGGTGAGGGAGGCGCGCGCTGCCAGGTGCGCGGCGAGAGCCTGGGCGGCGGCAAGATGCGCATCAGCCGCATCAACGGCGTGGGCGTGGACATCACGGGCGCCTACGCCACGCTCTTCGTCTCGCACAAAGACGCCCCCGGCATCCTCGCCTCCCTCACCCACCTGCTCGCGATGGCCGAGGTCAACATCGCCTTCTGCCGCACGTACCGCACCGAGCAGGGCGGCCGCGCGTACTCGGTCTTCGAGACGGACGGCGCGCCGGACGACTCGGTGCTGCCCATGATCCGCCGCATCCGCGACGTGAGCTTCGCCACCTTCATCTCGGTCCCGGGCTCGGTCTCCACGGTCTCCCCCGGCGTCACGGCCGCCGAGCTCTTCGACGACGGCGCGCAGCTCCTGGATGCCTGCGCCGAGCGGGGCCTCTCCATCGGCGGCGTGATGGCGCTGCGCGAGCGCGGCCTCACGGGAGAGGAGCGCGCCGAGGCGTCCATGCGCCGCGTGATCGAGGTCATGCGCGAGGAGACCACGGCGCCCATCGCCGCGCCGGCCCGCTCGCTCGGCGGCTTCATCGGCGGCGAGGCCCAGCTCCTGGATGCCGGCGCCGCGCGCTGGTCCGGCTCGCTCATGGGGCCGGTGCAGACCGACGCCGTGGCCCGCGCGATGGCCGTGCTCGAGCGCTCCGCCGCGATGGGCGTCATCGTGGCCGCCCCCACGGCGGGGTCGGCGGGCGTGGTGCCGGGCAGCGTCCTGGCCGTCGCGGACGCCGTGGGCGCGGGCGACGACGCCGTGGCGTCCGCCCTCTGGTGCGCGGCCGCCGTGGGCCTCAACATCCAGACGCACGCGTGCGTGGCCGGCGCCGAGGGCGGCTGCCAGGCCGAGGTGGGCTCCGCCGCCGCGATGGCGGCAGCGGCCGTGGTCGAGCTGCTCGGCGGCACGCCCGATCAGGCGCTCTGCGCGGCCTCGCTCGCGATCTCCAACCTGCTGGGGCTCGTCTGCGACCCGGTGGGCGGCCTCGTCGAGGTGCCCTGCCAGGCGAGAAACGCCATCGGCGTCGCGGCCGCAATCTCGTCCGCGCAGCTCGCGCTCTCCAGCGTGCGCTCGCTCGTACCGTTTGACGAGGTCGTCGCCGCCATGGCCGAGGTCGGCCACGCCCTGCCCTCGCGCCTTCGCGAGACCGCGCGCGGCGGCCTTGCCGCGACGCCCACGGCCCGCGCCGCATGCGCGGCGTGCGGGGCCTGCGGGCAGTAGCCAGCGGGTTGGCGCCGAGAGCGAGGTCCTTCTCGCCCGTTCTTCTCGGCCCCTCCCGGCGTTTGGTCACCTCCCCCTGGCGAGCATGCCCCGTGGCACGGAACCGCCCGAATCCGGCACGACTCCGTGCGCTGAGGCATGCTCGGCGAAAGCATGCGCCACGGCATGCTCGGGGCCACCGCTGGCGAGAAGAACCCGCTGCGCGAAGCTCGTGAGCATGCCCCCCGGCACAGAACGCCCGAGCATGCCCCGTGGCACGGAACCGCCCCTCGAACGCAAGGTTTCGGGTTATAGGACAAAATGTGTGTCTCGGCAGAACGCCTGTCCTAGTCCAGCCAGAAGGGGTACGGGTCCTTGTGGTGGAGCTCCTCCCACACGACCCGGTCGCCCCACTCCGGGCCCCCGTCGTCGC
>NZ_JBQXES010000015.1:0-51844 GCF_052599055.1 Thermophilibacter sp. ZX-H3
GTCAGGTTCGCTTGGCATGCCAAACGAACCTGACGCCAGCGGCACGGTGACACTCTCTAGTAGTGGACCACCACGACGTCGCCGACTTTGGTGAGGTCGTAGAGCTCGGCCGCCTTGCCGAGGGGCAGGTTCACGCAGCCGTGGCTGCCGTTGCCCTGGTAGATGGTCCCGCCGAAGTTGCTGCGCCAGTCGGCGTCGTGGAGCGCCACGAGGTTGCCCACGAAGGGGATCCAGTAGTTGACGTGGCTCTCGTAGTCGGGCTCGCCGTCCTCGTCGTAGTCAAGCCCCTTGAGCGTCTGGTCGAGCGCCTTGTAGGAGTTGATGGGGTTGACGCCCGTGGGCGTGTCGTAGCCCTGGGTGGGGTCGCCCGTGACGCAGGCGGACTCAAAGATGAGCGAGCCGTCATCGCCGTACATGCGCACGTACTGCTCGGAGATGTCGATGTCGATGTAGCGGTTGCCCCAGTCGCGCCCTCCCTGGTCGGGGGCGAAGCCCGTGCTCTGCTTGAGGGGAATCTCGATGGCCTGGGGCGAGCCGCCCTTGATCGCGGAGATGAGGGCCGTCGTGGTCTCCGCCTCGTTGGTGACGATGCCCCACGACCCGCCGGAGACGCTCACCTGCTTGCCGTCGGGGCGGGTGTAGGTGCGGGTCTTGCCCACGGTGTCGAGCGCGCCGACGTTCTCGTGCACCCACTCGCCGATGGCCTCCTCGTTGAGCGAGACCGAGAGGTCCTCGCCGATCGCCACCCAGCTGGAGACGAGGTCGGGGCTCACGTCGAGCACGAGCTGGCCGCTGATGAGCAGGGTCGTTCCCGCGGAGGCGAGGTAGGTGTTCGCGGCGTCCGCGGCGGCCTGGAGCGCGCTCGCGTCGGAGAGGCACTCGTCGCCGATCTCGACGGTGGGGGAGAGCTCGGAGACGGCCTGCTTCACGCGCTCGCACACGGCCGTCGCGTCGAGCAGGCTCGCTGCGGCGTGCTCGTCGACGACGTAGGCGCCCGCCTCGGCGCTGTAGGAGACCCCAAGCCCGGTGGTCTCCTCGGCGGCGCGGACCCGCTCCTCGACGGCAGGCGTCACGATCTGCGCGAGCTTGTCGGCATCGAAGACGGGGTCGGCCTCGAGCGTGAGGTCGCGCGTGCCGGCGACCTCGAGGGGCCAGGCCCAGGGGTTCACCTGCTCGAGCGCGGCCTGCGCGTACGCGGTCCCGTCGTAGGAGAGGCCGATCTCGGGGGCGGAGACGGTGAGGTCGAGCCCCTGCCCCGTGATGTGGAGGGCATATCCGTCGAGCGACGCGGTCTTCTCGGCCGCGACCTCCTCGACGGAGCGCAGGGAGACGTCGGCCCCGTCGAGCGTGGTTCCCGGCATGAAGTTCGACTGAAAGTAGACGCCCCCCGCCACGTAGGCGCCGGCGAGAAGGACGACGATGACGGCGGGTATGGCCCACAGGAGCCGGCGGCGCGGGCGCTGGGGCGTCGGGCCGTCGGAGACGGGGCTAACGAAGGCGCTCTCGGGGCCGGGGATAAAGCTCGCGCCGGGGGCGGCCCCCTCGGCAGGGCGCGAGTCGGTCTGCTTCTTCATATGGCTAGGCATGCGATGATCCACCCTAGGTAGCTCGTGTGCGGTTCCTGGCGGCCGGCGGCCGTCTCGGCTATCGTACCCTACAGGCGCGACAGATTCCGCTCAGATCGCGTCCCGTCATCAAAAGGGGGAGGAATGGCACACACCGTCCGGCTCGAGGGGCTCGAGGACCCGAGGCTCGACGTCTTCGCCCGGCTCACCGACCATCAGCTCCGCGCGGGGGTCGAGGCGGGGCGCGGGCTCCTCGTCGCAGAGTCGCCGCTCGTCGTCGAGGTGGCGCTGGAAGAGGGGGTGGAGCCGGTCTCGTTCCTCGTCGACGAGCGGCATCTCTCGACCTGCTCGGCACTGCTCGAGCGCGCGGGGGACGTGCCGGCCTTCGTGCTGCCCGGCGAGCAGATGGAGCGGCTCTGCGGGTACCGCGTGACGCGCGGCTTCCTCTGCGCGATGCGCCGCCCGCGCCCACTTTCGGTTGAGGCCGCCCTCGAGGGGGCCCGCAGGGTCGTCGTGCTCGAGGACCTCGTGGACGTGACCAACGTGGGAGCGCTCTTCCGCTCCGCCGCCGCGCTCGGGGCGGACGCCGCGATCCTCTCGCCGCGCTGCGCCGACCCCTACGTGCGCCGGGCCGTCCGCGTCTCGATGGGGTGCGTCTTCAAGCTTCCGTGGGCGCGCGCCGACGAGGCCTCCTGGCCCGAGGCCACGCTCGAGGGGCTGCGCGGGCGGGGCTTCTCGGTTCTGGCGCTCGCGCTGGAGGAGGGCGCGCTGCCCCTCGACGACCCGGCGCTTCTCGCGGGCGACCGGCGCGCCCTGCTCTTCGGCAGCGAGGGCTACGGGCTCTCACGCCGGGCGCTTGCCGCCTGCGACCGATCGGTCATCATCCCCATGTCGCACGGCGTCGACTCACTGAACGTGGCCGCGAGCTCAGCCGTCGCCTTCTGGCAGCTCTTCCGGTAGGGTGTCGGCGCCGCGTCCTTCTCGCCGCGGTACCGCGGGCACTCACTTTCGGAACTGCGTACGACCCCGTACTCACTTCCGCATCTGAGTCCGTCCGGCCTCCCCGGCCTGTACTCATTTCCGGATCTGCGTATCCGCCCGGAGTCCCGCGGGCACTCAGTTCCGGAACTGCGCACGACCCCGTACTCACTTCCGCATCTGAGTCCGCTGGGGGCCTTGGTCGGCGCTCAGTTCCGGATTTGCGTATCCACCTGCGGCCCGGATGACGCTCACTTCCGCATCTGAGTGCCAGGCCGTACGCAGATGTGGAACTGAGCATCCGAGAACCGTCAGGATTCCGTTCCCCGCGCGAGCGCCCTTGAGCCCTCCATGAGAAGCGGCTCCGCGCGCCCGGTCCACGTGAGCCCGTCCGCGCGGTCGAGCTCGAGGCGAAGTCGCTCCCGCCGCGCCCTTCTCGCCTCGCGGGCCAGCTCGCCGAGGGACGGCTCCTCGATTCCAAGGTCGCGACGTATGCGCGAGACGAGCCAGTCGAGGTAGCCGGGGTCGTCATAGTGGTCCTTCTCGATCTCGTACGGCTTGATGCCGCAGGCGAGAAGCTCGTTTCGGCGGTTGGTGTCCTTCTCCTTCTGCGCCTCGTCGCGATGGTACTCGCCCTGGTAGTCGAGGGCGCACCCGCGAAAGGGGATTGAGCCGAGGGGCGCGTCGGCAGGTGCGAGCAGCATGATGTCCGGCTTCCTGATGCGCTCCTGGGCCTCCCCGAGCGCCGCGCCGGCCCGCTCCACGAGGACGGGATCGTTGAGCCCCACGACCTCGAGACCGTAGCCCCCGAGCCGCGGGCTGAACTCGAGGCGATGGACGGTCTTGCTCTCGCGCGGGGATCCGGATCGCTCCCGCGCCCGCGCGAGCGCCCGTCGAAGCTTCGAGCCTCCGCGGCAGGGACCCATGAGGTCGAGGTACGCGATGATTCCATCCACACTCGTGATCGGGTCGCGGCGTCTGACGAGCCCCTTTGCCGCGCGGGGTTGGATGCCGTAGTGCCCGCAGAGCTCGTCGACGAGCAGGAGTAGCTCCAGGTCGCTGGCGTACTCCGCCATCTGGAGCGCGACGAGCTCCGGGGTCGCACAGAGGACGTCGGGCGCGAGCGAGAAGAACGAGCCCGGTGGATATCTGCGACGTGCTTGGTGCGCAACGAGCAGCTCCGAGCGGTGGCGGGCCGTCTCCCCGGAGACGATCACGTGGTGGGGAGTGCTCACCGCAGAGAGGGGCTCCAGGCGTGCCAGGGTAGCCGCGGCCCACGAGGGGTCCGGCATGCGCTCCGGGGCGGGGAGGCTCTCGCGGCGTCGGCCCCGTTCCAGGAGCCTTGGCGCGTTCCAGCAGCG
The DNA here is from genome assembly GCF_052599055.1 of Thermophilibacter sp. ZX-H3. Classification (NCBI taxonomy): domain Bacteria; kingdom Bacillati; phylum Actinomycetota; class Coriobacteriia; order Coriobacteriales; family Atopobiaceae; genus Thermophilibacter; species Thermophilibacter sp. ZX-H3. The sequence goes on from NZ_JBQXES010000015.1 coordinate 3,905, forward strand.
GAGCACCTCGAGTGCGGTGGTATGTGAGAGGCAGATAGTCATCATGGGACGAGCGTAGCGCGAGACCGGATGGCAACCGGCGCGATTGCGAGATTTCTCGCCGGTTTGCTGCCGCGAAGCGGACGCCCCGCTGACCATCTGACGCTTCCGCGCAGGTCAACGTGGTTGACATAAGTTTCGGCCGATGAAAAATCGTCGCTGATGACGACCGCTCGAGGTCCCGTTCGCGACCGTCCGCCGCGACCGGCGGCCACTGCACTTTGGGGGCCTCAGGATTCGTCGCGGATCGCGGCGCTTCGCGCTTCCACCCGCGGTGCTCAGATGCGGAACTGAGCATCAGGGGGTGCTCACTTCCGCATCTGAGTAGGGAACGGCACTCAAATCCGGATTTGAGCGCGGGATTGCGGCCCGGATGGTACTCACTTCCGCATCTGAGTCCCGGGCTGTACGCAGATGCGGAACTGAGCACGGCGCCGTGCGCACATCAGGAACTGCGTACGAGCCCGTACTCACTTCCACATCTGAGTCCGCCCGGACCTCCGGATGGCACTCACTTCCGGATTTGCGCATCCGCCCGCGGCCCGGATGGCACTCACTTCCGCATCTGAGTCCCGGGCCGTACGCAGATGCAGAAGTGAGTACGGGCTTGTACGCAGATGCGGAACTGAGCACGGCGCCGTGCGCACATCAGGAACTGAGTGCGGGCTTGGTGCGCACATCCTGAAGTGAGCGCCGCCGTGCCCGGCTTAGCGCCGAAACAGAGACCGACCCTCACGCGACTTCTGCGAAGCAGTGAGCGGTGAGGGTCGGTCTCTCCGTTTTGGCGGCTTGCGGCGAGCTACTCGGCCGGCTTCGGCATCTTGGGGGCGAAGCCGTCGTCGCGGGTGAGGATGTTCATGAACTCCTCGCCCGTGATGGTCTCCTTCTTCTGGAGGTAGTGGGCGATCTCGTGGAGCTTGAAGCGGTTCTCGCGCAGCGTGCGCAGCGCGGTCTGGTGCCCCTCCTCGACGAGGCGCTGCACCTCGGCGTCGATCTCCTGCGCGGTGCCCTCGGAGCAGGTGAGCTGAGAGCCCCCGCCGAGGTAGCGGCTCGCGGGCTGGCCGAGCTGCACCATGCCGAACTTCTCGGACATGCCGTACTGCGTGACCATGGCGCGCGCGAGCTGCGTGGCCTTCTCGATGTCGTTGGAGGCGCCGGTGGTCATCTCGTTGAAGATGAGCTCCTCGGCGGCGCGCCCGCCGCAGAGCACGGCAATCTTGTCCTTGGCCTCCTGGCGCGTGGTGAGGAAGTGCTCGTCCTCCTCGACCTGCATGGTGAAGCCGAGCGCGCCCGAGGTGCGCGGCACGATCGTGATCTTGGAGACGGGCGCCGAGCCCTTCTGCATCGCCGCCACGATGGCGTGTCCGGTCTCGTGGTAGGAGACGACCTCCTTCTCGTGCTGAGAGAGCACCGTGGACTTCTTCTTCTCGCCGGCGATGACCACGTCGACGGACTCGAGCAGGTCCTCCTGCGTGACGCGGTTCCGGCCGAAGCGCACGGCGCGCAGCGCGGCCTCGTTGATGATGTTGGCGAGGTCGGCGCCGGACGCGCCGGGCGTGGAGCGGGCGACGACGCCGAGGTCGATCCCGCGCTCCATCTTCACGTCGTCGGCGTGGATCTTGAGGATCGCCTCGCGGCCGGCGAGGTCGGGCAGCTCCACCGGGATGCGGCGGTCGAAGCGGCCCGGGCGCAGCAGTGCCTGGTCGAGCGTCTCTGGCCGGTTGGTGGCGGCCAAGACGACGATGCCCTTGTGGTTGTCGAAGCCGTCCATCTCGGAGAGGAGCTGGTTCAGGGTCTGCTCGCGCTCGTCGTTGGAGCTGAGGGAGGAGTCGCGCCGCTTGCCCACGGCGTCGATCTCGTCGATGAAGACGATGCAGGGCGCCTTCTCGCTCGCCTGCTTGAAGAGGTCGCGCACCTTGGCGGCGCCGCGGCCGACGAACATCTCGACGAAGGCCGAGCCCGCGATCTGGAAGAACGTGACGCCGGCCTCGCCGGCGACGGCCTTGGCCAGGAGCGTCTTGCCCGTGCCCGGAGGGCCCACGAGCAGCGCGCCGCGGGGGCAGCGCGCGCCGATCTCGTTGTACTTCTCGGGGTTCTTGAGGAAGCTCACGATCTCCTGGAGGGACTCCTTGGCCTCGTCCTGGCCTGCCACGTCCTTGAACGTGACCCCGGTCTCCTCGCCCTTGATCTCCTTGGCGTTGGACTTGCCGAGGCCGCCGCCCATGCCGAAGCCGCCCCCGCCGAAGTTCATCGAGGGGCCGTCGTCGCCCATGGCCTTCTTCATGCGGCGGTTGAGCCACCAGCCGATGCCGAGGAAGATGAGGATCGGCAGGCCGTAGGAGATGAGCAGCATGAGCCACATGTCCCCGGAGGTGTCCGGGATGTTGGCGTCGGCGTCGACGTTGTGCTCGTCGAGCCGCTCGATGAGCGTGCTGTCGCCCGGCCACATCGTGGTCTCGTAGATCTTCTCGCTCTCGCCCTCGCCGGTCGTGAAGGTGAGGGTGTTGTCGCCGGTGTTGAGGTCGACCTTCTTGACCTGGTCCTGGTCGACCATCGTGAGGAACTCGGTGTAGCTCACGTCCTGCACCTGACGCGCGGTGAGGTTGGTCCCGAGCGTCTGGCTGATCGCGAGGTACGCGATGAGCGCGATCAGGATGTAGAGCAGCATCGAGCGCCGACGCTTGTTCTCGTTCATGTCCATGAGTTGCGGTTACCCTTCATGCGTGTCCATACCTGGGTTCTTTGATACCCAGATTACCAGCCCTTAGTTTCGGAACAGACAATCTCCCGGTTTGCGTCATGTCGCGCCAGCGGCGTCAGGTTCGTTTGGCACGCCGCGCCAGCGTGCCAAACGAACCTGACGCCGCTGGCGCGGGTCGCCCATCGACGGCGTGCTCAGGCCCGCGCGCCGGCGTGCTCGGGCAGCTCTCCCGTGCGGTACCCGTCGAGAAGGGCGCGCAGATCGGAGATCTGCTCGCGGATGTCGGCGCCCGTGTCGGTGTCGTTGATCGTGAGCGGGCGCGGGTTCACCTCGAAGCGATCGTCGTCGCTCATGATGTCCGTGTTGAGGTCGAGGACGTCGGCGATCGAGCCGAAGGGGCGGTGCGCCTTGATGCGCATGCCGTGCGGGTCGGAGATGAGCGTGTAGCCCGCGATGCCCGTCGTCTTGTGGTAGGCCTGGCAGAAGCCGCCGTCGATGACGATGAGGTGGCCGCCGGCCCGCACGGCCTTCTCGCCCTCCGAGGCGTGGACCGGCGTGTGGCCGTTGATGATGTGGCCGCGGTCGGGGTTGACGCCGAACTCCTCGAGGATGCGCCGGCAGACCCCGGGGTTGTCCGTGAGGGCGTAGTAGGGGTCGCGCGGCTCGGCCCAGGTGGAGCGGTCCTTGAAGTAGGTCCGCTCGAAGGTCTTGACCACGCGGCCCGACAGCGGCGAGTAGCGCCCGCACCACAGGTACCACATCCAGTCGAGCGATATCTCGTCGTGCTCGTGCCAGGCGCGCCGGGCGAGGCGGTCGGCGTAGTCGTAGTAGGCCTTGCCGGCGAGGAGCTGCCCCTGGTGGTTCACGGGGTGGAAGGTCCCGTCCTCGTTCATGGGGACGCACGCGTGGAAGAGCACGTCGTCGTTGTGGACGAGGTAGGCGCTGCCGCGCTCGTAGAGGAAGTTCACGTGCGCCTGCAGCTTGTACGAGGTGCGCACTGCCTCGAGGAGGTTGTCCATGACGCGGATCTCGTCCTCGGAGAGCGCGTAGGGGTCGCTCGGGTCGAGGGTGGGGAAGTCGCTCGAGACGAGCTCGTACTCGCGGCCGCCCACCGCGCACACGCCGCGCGCGGGGTCCACGTGGCCCAGCAGCAGGCGGTCCTCCATGTGCCAGTTGGGGTGGCGCGCGATGGTCTGCCCCTCGAGCTTGAAGAGAATGACCGAGATGGCCTTCTCGAGCGGCGTCATGGCGTCGTCGGCCGCGTAGGTGGCCTCGGCGAACAGGGCGAGCTCGCGCAGCGAGACGCCGTAGGCGCTCTCGAGGATCTTGAGCGAGTCGTAGCGGATGTTGTTGCGGATCACGGCCGCGAGGCACGTGGCCGAGCCCGCCGCGGCGCCCATCCACACGATGTCGTGGTTGCCCCACTGCAGGTCGACGGAGTGGTACTCCATCAGGCGGTCGAGGATCTTGTCGGCGTGCGCGCCGCGGTCGAAGACGTCGCCCACGAGGTGGAGGTGGTCCACGGCGAGCCGCTTGATGAGCGAGGCGAGGCTCACGATGAAGTCGTCCGCCGAGCCCGTGTCCACGATCGTGTCGATGATGCGCTGGTGGTAGCGCTGGCGCTGCTCGCCCTCGCCGGGGGCGGCGTGGAGGAGCTCGTCGATGATGTAGGCGTACTCCACCGGCATGGCCTTTCGGACCTTCGAGCGCGTGTAGGAGTCGGAGAGGTAGCGCGCCAGGCGCACGAGCCGCATGAGCGTGATGGCGTACCACTCCGCGCTCACGACGCCCGAGGCCTTGAGGCGGCGGAGCTTCCGGTGCGGGTAGTAGATGAGCGTGCAGAGGTCTGCCTGCTCGTCGTGGGTGAGCTCGAAGCGGAACGTGGCCTGCACGCGCTCGCGGATGACGCCCGAGCAGTTGTTGAGGATGTGCTTGAAGGCGTCGTACTCGCCGTGGACGTCGGACACGAAGTGCTCGGTGCCCTTGGGCAGGTTGAGGATGGCCTCGAGGTTGATGATCTCCGTGTAGGCCGACTGCGCGGTGGGGAACTTCTCGGAGAGCAGCTCGAGGTACTTGCGGTCTGGCATGCGGGGTCCCTTCTCGTCGCGTATCCGTTCCATGGTGTGCCGTCGGTATCGATTCCGCACCCCACAATTCGGCGAGTAGAACAAGCTTGTAACGCGTGCGCGCCAAACGTGCTACCATGCTGCAACAGGCGTTGACGGGGAGAGTACCCGGGGGCGCGCGGCCAAGAGAGAGCGGGGACGGTGGGAGCCCGCGGCCGCGTCCCGGCGAAGATCACCCCCGAGCCGCGGCCCCAAAGCCTGGCGAGAAGAGCGTTCTTCTCGCCGCGCGAGTAGGCGTCGCCGGAGTGGCCGCCGACACAGGCCAGCCGAGTACGGCGGATATCCGCTCGCTGGGTGGTTCACAAGCGAAGTCGCGTGCGCGCTTCGTCCCAGCAGGAGGGGCGGGCGCGTTTTTTTCGTGTCCGGGAAGAGCGTGCAAAAGTGCCTGTCACTTTTGCACACAGAAGGAGGAGAGCGTGGCGAAGAACGAGTACAAGAAGACCACCAACCTGCCGAGCACGGGCTTTCCCATGCGCGCCGGCCTGGCTCAGAACGAGCCCAAGCGCCTGGCCATGTGGGAGGAGAACCACGTCTACGAGCAGATGATCGCCAAGAACGAGGGGCATGAGAAGTTCGTCCTGCACGACGGCCCCCCGTACGCCAACGGCCCCATCCACCTCGGCCACGCGCAGAACAAGATCTCCAAGGACATCATCAACCGCTACTGGTCCATGCGCGGCTACCAGACGCCGTACGTCCCCGGCTGGGACTGCCACGGCCAGCCCATCGAGCACAAGGTCGAGACCATGCTCGGCACGGAGAAGTTCAACCAGCTCCCCACCGAGAAGATCCGCGAGCTCTGCCGCAAGATGGCCGTCGAGCAGGTCGACACCCAGCGCCAGGGCTTCAAGCGCCTGGGCGTCCTCGGCGAGTGGGACAACCCCTACCTCACCTACGTGAACGACTACGACGCCACGGACGTGGAGATCTTCAAGGCCATCTTCGACGCCGGCGCCATCACGCAGGGCTCCAAGCCCGTGCACTGGTGCTCGCACTGCCACACGGCCCTCGCCGAGGCGGAGATCGAGTACGGCGACGAGGTCAGCCCCGCCATCTTCGTCCGCTTTGAGATGACCACGGTGCCGGAGGGCCTGGAGGCCTGGGCCGGCAGGCTCTTCGTGGACATCTGGACCACCACGCCCTGGACGCTTCCCGCCGACGACGCCGTGATCTGCCACCCCGAGGCCACCTACGTGGCGCTCGTGCACGACGGCCGCGCCGAGATCGTGGCCGAGGCGCTGGCCGAGCGCTGCGCCGAGAAGTTCGGCTACGGCGAGGTCGAGCTCGTGCGCGGCGAGGACGGGCAGGTCTGGCGCGCCACGGGCGAGCAGCTCGCGCACAACCGCTACAAGCAGCCGATCTTTGGCGACCAGGGCGAGACGGGCGAGTTCATCTACGCCGACTACGTCACCCTGGACGACGGCACGGGCATCGTCCACTGCGCGCCCGGCCACGGCGTGGACGACTACCTCGCCGGCCAGAAGTTCGGCATCCCCACGGTCATGCCGGTCGACGACGACGGCCGCTTCTTCGTGGGCGACGGCATGGGCACGGGCGGCCCGTGGTCCGGCATGGAGGTCAACGAGGCCAACCCCAAGATCATCGAGTGGCTGCGCGAGCGCGGCACGCTGATCCTTCACGAGGACATCAACCACAGCTACCCGCACTGCTGGCGCTGCAAGGAGCCCGTCATCTTCCGTGCCACGAGCCAGTGGTTTGTCTCGATGGACAAGCCCCTGCGCGGCGGCAAGAGCCTTCGCGAGCAGGCGCTCGAGGAGCTCTCCCACGTGCAGTTCTACCCCGGCCACGCCATCAAGCGCATCGGCTCGATGGTCGAGGGCCGCCCGGACTGGTGCATCAGCCGCCAGCGCAACTGGGGCGTTCCCATCCCGGCCTTCACCTGCCAGGACTGCGGCGAGACCGTCATGAACGACGACACGCTCGACGCCGTGATCAAGCTCTTCCGGAGCAAGGGCTCCGACGCCTGGTTCACCGACGACCCCGCGAGCTACCTTGGGCAGTCGTGCGTCTGCACCAAGTGCGGCGGGCACCATCTCAAGGCCAACAGGGACATCCTCGACGTGTGGTGGGACTCCGGCGTCTCCCACACCGCCGTCTGCCGCCACCGCGACAACCTCACGTTCCCGGCCGACATGTACCTCGAGGGCTCCGACCAGCACCGCGGCTGGTTCATGAGCTCGCTCATGACCTCCGTGGGCGCCTACGGCGTGGCGCCGTACAAGTCCGTGGTCTCCCAGGGCTTCACGCTCGACGGCCAGGGCCGCAAGATGTCCAAGTCGCTCGGCAACGTCATTGACCCCAACGCCGAGTGCGACACCCGCGGCGCCGACATCCTGCGCCTGTGGGTCACCTCCGTCGACACCTCCAACGACATCCCCTGCGACGGCACGATCCTCGACCACGTGGGCGAGGCCTACCGCCGCTTCCGCAACACCCTGCGCTTCCTGCTTGGTGAGATCGAGGGCCAGTTCGACCCGGCGGCAGACGCCGTGCCCTACGACGAGCTCCTCCCGTACGACAAGCTCACGCTCGCGCGCCTCTGCCAGGTCCACGACCAGGTGAGCGCCGCCTACGAGTCCTATCGCTTCAACGTGGTCTACCGCACGCTCTACGACTACGTGATCACGGAGCTCTCCAACGGCTACCTCAACGCCACCAAGGACCGCGTCTACTGCGGCGAGAAGAACGGCTTCGAGCGCCGCTCCGCGCTCACCGTCTGGGCGCAGATCCTCTCGATGCTTGTCCACGACCTGCAGCCCATCCTCGTCTACACCACCGACGAGGCCATGAGCTACCTCCCGGAGTCGCTGCGCGACGGCCAGGAGTACGCCGCCCTTCTCGACTGGTACCAGGCGCCCTGGTCCGCCGAGGAGTACGAGCCCTACCTCGCCGCCTACGACGCCGTCGTGGAGGCCCGCGCCGCCTTCACCAAGGCCTACGAGACCGCCATCGCCGACGGCACGCTCACCGAGAAGACCACGCAGGCCGCCCGCGCCACGCTGACGGCGCCCGCGGAGCTGCACGCGCTTCTGGCCGGCGAGCTTGGCTGCGACCTCGCCGAGCCGTTCGTCTGCTCCGAGGTCCTTCTCGCCCAGGGCGACGAGCTCGCCTGCTCCGTGGAGCCGGCGCGCGGCGAGAAGTGCCCGCGCTGCTGGAACTTCCGCGAGCTCGGCGAGGACGGCCTCTGCCCGCGCTGCCACGACGCCGTGGCAGCGCTCGGGGAGTAGGGCTTGGCCGGCGCGTACGCCACGAATCCCGCCCGCGCGCGGCGGCTGGCTCTCTTCGCGCTGGTCGCCGTCGCGGTCGTCGCGCTCGACCAGGCGAGCAAGGCTGCCGCGCGCGCCGCGCTCGTCCCGGGCGAGCCCGTGACGCTCATCCCGGGCGTGATGGACCTGAGCCTCGTCTACAACACGGGGGCCGCCTTCTCGCTCGGCGAGGGCGGCGGCCCCGTCTTCGTCCTGCTGGCCGCCGCGATCCTCGTCGCGGGGGTCGTGGTCGCGTGGCGGCGCGTCGACGTGCCGCTGCCGCTCGTGCTCACCGCCGCCGCCGTCGCGGGGGGCGGCGTGGGCAACGCGATCGACCGCGTGGCGCTCGGCGCCGTCACGGACTTCTTCAAGACGACGTTCGTCGACTTCGCCGTCTTCAACGTCGCCGACGTCTTCGTCACCTGCGGCGTGTTTCTCGCCGTCGTGCTCTGGTGGCGCTGGGACCTCGCCCGCGAGCGCGCCGCGGCGGCGGGGGAGTAGCGCCCGCCCGCGCCTCCGCCCGTGATACGATAGCCAGCCGAGAGGAGCCGCCCGCCGACGAGAGGAGCCCGCATGGCGCAGCGCATCGTGAACCTGCTCGTGGACCCCGCGGCCGACGGCATGCGGCTCGACGCGTTTCTCGCCACGGGCGACGGCATGCCCTCGCGCTCGGCGTGCGCCCGCCTCGTGGAGGAGGGCGCCGTCACGATCAACGAGACGCCCGCCACCTCAAAGTCCGAGAGGGTCCTTCTCGGCGACCGCGTCCGCGCGACCCTCGACGAGCCCGAGCCCGAGCTCGCGGGCGGCCTGCTCGCCCCCAACCCCTACATCCCGCTCGACATCCGCTTCGAGGACGAGTACCTCATCGTGCTCTCCAAGCAGGCGGGGCTCGTCTGCCACCCGAGCCCCGGACACGTCGACGACACGCTCGCCAACGCGCTCGTGGCGCACTGCGGCTACGCGCACCTCGGCATGCTCCAGGGCGAGGAGCGGCCCGGCATCGTCCATCGCCTTGACATGGACACCTCGGGCCTCATGGTCGCCGCCAAGGACGACGCCACGCAGAGGGCCCTTCAGGACCTCATCCGCCTGCGCGTGCTCGACCGCCGCTACGTCACGCTCACGCACGGGTACGTGGCGCATGACGAGGGGACCGTCGTCACCGGCATCGCCCGCTCCACGCGCGACCGCATCCGCATGGCCGTCTCCGACGCCCCCGGCGCGCGCGAGGCCATCACCACCTTCCGCGTGCTCGAGCGCTTCGAGGCGGGGCGGCGCGACGAGGGCTACACGCTTATGGAGTGCCACCTCTACACCGGGCGCACGCACCAGATCCGCGTGCACATGCGCCACGTGGGCCACGCCCTCGTGGGCGACCCGCTCTACGGCCGCGGTGACGCCCGGCTGAACCTCGGGCTCTCGCGGCAGTTCCTCCACTCGTGGCGCATCGCCTTCGACCACCCGGCGACGGGGGAGCGCATCACGATCGCCGACCGCCTGCCGGACGACCTTCTCGCTATACTAGAGGGACTGAGAGAGCGCTCGATGGGCCGGACCGCGGCGGGCGAGGAGATCTGCCCCGCGCTTGGCGCCGGGGCGTAAGGAAGCGAGAAGGACCGCGAGCAGACCGCGAGGGGTGTCGCCATGCCCATGATGGAGTTCAACAGACTCGGCCTCACGCCGATCGTCATCTTCAACCTGATCATCTGGCTCTTCTTCACGCTCGCGTACTTCTATCAGATCGTCTACGTGGTCCGCGTCATGTTCCGCGGGACGGTGACGCTGCCCAAGGCCAAGAAGCAGCACCGCTACGCGTTCTTCATCTCGGCGCACAATGAGGAGCTCGTCATCGGCAACCTCGTGCGCTCCATCCTCGCTCAGGACTACCCGCGCGAGCTCATGGACGTCTTCGTGGTCTGCGACGCCTGCACGGACAACACGCACGAGGAGGCCGAGAAGGCCGGCGCCATCGTCTGGGACAGAAACGACCTCGCGCGGCGCGGCAAGAGCTGGGCGCTCGACTACGGCTTCGACCGGATCCTCAACGAGTACGGCGACAAGTACGAGGCCTTCGTGGTCCTGGACGCGGACAACCTCGTGTCCAAGGACTTCATCTCGGTGATGAACCAGGCCTTCGACGCCGGCTACCTCGTCTGCACCGGGTACCGCAACTCCAAGAACTTCGACTCCTCCTGGGTGAGCGCCGCCTATGCGCTCTGGTTCATGCGCGAGGCCAAGTTCCTCAACAACGCCCGCATGATGGTCGGCACGAGCTGCGCCATCTCCGGCTCCGGCTGGATGGTCTCCGAGCGCATCGTGCGCGGCATGCACGGCTGGGACTTCCACACGCTCACCGAGGACATCCAGTTCTCCACCTTCTGCTGCGCCAACAACGTGCAGATCGGCTACGCGCCGGCCGAGTTCTTCGACGAGCAGCCCGTCACCTTCAAGGCCTCCTGGACGCAGCGCATGCGCTGGACCAAGGGCTTCTACCAGGTGTTCTTCTCGTACGCGCGCGACCTCGTGAAGGGCATCTCCAAGGGCCGCTTCGCAAGCTACGACATGCTCATGACGGTGGCGCCGGGCATGATTCTGACGCTGCTCTCGTTCTTCGTGAACGCCACGTACCTCATCGTGGGCTCGCTCTCCCACGGCTTCATCGCCACCCAGGGGGAGCTCAACATGTGCGTGGGCTCGCTCATCATGACCTTCGCGTCCATGTACGTCGTGTTCTTCATCCTTGCGATCATCACCACGGTCTCCGAGCGCAAGAAGATCCACGCCAAGAAGAAGTGGCGCGTGGTGGCCAACCTCTTCACGTTCCCGCTCTTCATGATGACCTACATCCCCATCACGGTGGCCGCGCTCTTCAAGAAGGTCGAGTGGGTGCCCACCAAGCACGACATCGCCGTCAACGTGGACGACATCGTGAGCGGCAACGCGTAGGCAAAAGGGGACGTGTTTTTTCGCGCGGGGCTTCTGGGACAGGCCTGCCCACGCTTGGCGGGCAGGCCTGTCCCAGAAGCCCCGCGCGAAAAAACACGTCCCATTTTGCCCCGAAGATCCGGCGCGCTCTCTTGGCGGGGTGCGCCGGATCTTCGGGTTGTGGGTGATGCCCCTTCGGCCGTGGTGCGTTTCTGACCTGCGGCGTCCTTCTCGTTCCTACGATGGTCCCAGCATCGAGGAAGGAGAGGGACATGGAGAGAAGAACCTCGGGTGGGAAGGCGTACCCGCTCTTCAGGCCGAGCGCGCGCAACCTCGCGCTGGCGCTCGGCGTGGCGTCCGGGACCGTGCTCTCGGCGGCAGCGGCGTACCTGCTGGGAGCGATCGTGGACGCCCTGGCGTCCGGCGCGCTCACGCTCGGTGAGATTGCGGCGCGGCTTGCGGCGTTTCTCGGCGTGTCGCTCGCGGCCGCGCTTGCGAAGTTCGCCCTCGATGACTGGCTTCCGCTCAGGGCCAACCTCCGCGCGGAGGTGGACGCCTCGGACGAGGCGATCGACCAGCTGCTCGCCATGCCGCAGCGCGCCTTCGAGCGCCACGACGCCGGCCACTTCCTGAACGTGGTGAACGGCGCGGCGTTTGGCTACGGCGCCATGGCGGTCTACCTGAACGTGAACGCTGTGGAGTACGCGATCGCGGTCGCGGCGCTGCTGGGGTGCGCCGCGGCGATCGACCTCGTGCTCGTGCCGGTCTTTCTCTGCGGGCTGGTCGCGTACTTTGCGGTCAACTGGGTTCCCATGCACTCCGCAGGGCGCCTGCTCATGGAGATGATGCCCGCGCGCGAGGCCTGGCAGGAGGAGGCCCGTCGCCTCGTGGAGGAGAAGCGCGCGGCCAACGCCTGCGGCGCCGAGGGGTTCTACGAGCGGCGCTTCGAGGGCTGCACGAACGAGTACCGCGCGTTCCTCCGCCGGCACCGCCTCGCCGACACCGCGCAGACGACGCTTCCCGCCGCCGTCTCGCCGGCGCTCCAGGTCGTGGTGCTCGCCGTGTGCGTGGCGCTCTGGGTGGCGGGGCAGGTGAGCCTCGGGGCGGTCGTCGCGGCGTGGCAGCTCTTCTCGCTGCTGCAGACCCCCATGGCGGGCATCTGCTCGTTCGTGAGCTTCTACGTTGCAAACCGAGCGAACCTCGCGCTGCTGCGCGAGCACGCCGGTGAGGCCGGGGAGCCCTCCGGCTTCGAGGCGCTCGCGACGGATGAGAGGGGCCTGGCGGCGCACGTGGAGGGCGCCCTCTGGGCGACGCCCGCGCGCGGCGAGGACGGCAAGTGCCTCTTTGCGGGCGAGGTCGAAGTCGGCCGCGGCGAGCTCGTTGTGATCAAGGGCGCCAACGGCACGGGCAAGTCGCGCCTGCTGGACTTCCTGCGCGGGCTCTCCGACCCGGCCGACCTCGACGGGCGGGCCGAGCTTTCGCCGGAGGTGCTCCGTGCGGCCTACCTCACCTACCCGGTGCCCGTCTTTGCGGGGGACCTCGCCTACAACCTCCTCGGCGGCGCGGCGGACCCGGAGGTCGCGCGCGTGCTCGACCTGGGCGACCTGCCGGGGCGCGCCATCACGGACCAGCCGCTCAACCTCTCGCTCGGCGAGCGCCAGAAGCTGGGGCTCCTGCGCGCCCTCTCGCGCCCCGAGCCGGCGGTCCTTCTCGACGAGCCGCTCGCCAACCTCGACGCCGCCACGAGCGCGCGGCTCTGCAACTACCTCGCCCACCTGCGCGGCCGCCGCACCGTCGTGGCAATCATGCACTCGGGCGAGCTCGACGTGGCGGCGGACCGCATCTACGAGATCCGCGACGGCCGCCTGGACCGCGTCTGTCAATTGGGGACAGTCCCCAATTGACAGGTCACGGCTGGAGTCATCCCTAGGGCGCGAGCGCGCCAGATTGGTGGAATCATGATTAAGAAGAGCACATACCCGATTGTGGACACAAGCATTCGCAATGTCGCTCGCTCCGTGGGCGTCGCGGCGTCCACGCTGCTCGCCGCGGCGACGAGCGTCGTCGTTGGCCGTGTCGTCGACGGGCTCGCGAACGGGGCATCGGGCGTCGGGGCGCTGCTCGCCCTCGCCCTCGTCCTCGCAGTGGCGTCCGCTGCCGCGACGGTCCTCCTCGGCGAGTGGGTGCCCACGTGGCTGGGGGTGCGTCGCTTCCTCGATAGCGCCGTGGCCTGCGCCAGGGACATCCTCGCCGCCCCGCAGCGCGCCTTCGCACGGCATGAGAAGGGTCACTTCGTGAACGTCCTCATGAACTCGACTGACACCTACGGCACGCTCTACGCCGCGGCCAGCGTGCGCGTCCCGGGAGCGGTGCTGGCGCTGGTGGGGACCGTGGCCATCGCGGCGCTGATCGACCCGCTGATGGCGGTGCTGGTCGTCGTCTACGCGCCCGTCCTCTGGCTCGCGCTGCGGCTCCCCGCGCGCTCGCTCGCAGAGCTCCAGCGCGACGTCCTCCCCGTGCAGGACGCCTGGCTCGGCGAGTCCAAGCGCATCGCCGAGAACAAGCGCGCCGTCAATGCGGCCGGCGCCGAGGGGTACTTCTCTGCGCGCTACCGCGAGCGCTCCGAGGCTTTCCTGCGCACCGTGACGCGCTACCGCTTCCTCGAGCTGCTCATCTCCAGCCTCCCCGCGCTGCTCTCCTGCGCGCTTGCGGCGGCGATGATGGGGGCCGCGGCGTGGCGCTGCGCGTCAGGCGCGGCGGGCGTGGGCCAGGTGCTCGTGGCGTACTCGCTCGCACAGCTCGTGCAGGCGCCGATTACTGCCATCGTGCAGCGCGTGGCGCAGGTGCGTGGCAACATGCCGCACGTCGAGCGCCTGCGCGAGGTGGCTGCGTCTGCGTCGGAGCCCTCCGGCTTCGAGGCGCTCGCGACGGGCGAGAAGGACCTGGCGGCACACGTGGACGGCACCCTCTGGGCCACGCCCGCGCGCGGCGAGGACGGCAAGTGCCTCTTTGCGGGCGAGGTCGAAGTCGGCCGCGGCGAGCTCGTCGTAATCAAGGGCGCCAACGGCACGGGAAAGTCCCGCCTGCTCGACTTCCTGCGCGGGCTCTCCGACCCTGCCGACCTCGACGGGCGGGCCGAGCTTTCGCCGGAGGTGCTCCGTGCGGCCTACCTCACCTACCCGGTGCCCGTCTTTGCGGGGGGACCTCGCCTACAACCTCCTCGGCGGCGCGGCGGACCCGGAGGTCGCGCGCGTGCTCGACCTGGGCGACCTGCCGGGGCGCGCCATCACCGACCAGCCGCTCAACCTCTCGCTCGGCGAGCGCCAGAAGCTGGGGCTCCTGCGCGCCCTCTCGCGCCCCGAGCCGGCGGTCCTTCTCGACGAGCCGCTCGCCAACCTCGACGCCGCCACGAGCGCGCGGCTCTGCGACTACCTCGCCCACCTGCGCGGCCGCCGCACCGTCGTGGCAATCATGCACTCGGGCGAGCTCGACGCGGCGGCGGACCGCATCTACGAGATCTGCGACGGGCGGCTCACGCGCGTCAAGTAGGCGCGTCACGCCGATTCTTATCGACCCAGCACCGCACTCCCCGCCGACACTCATGAGTGCCGGCAGGGAGTGCCGGCGTTCTCGAATGGTGGAAGAGGGGAGTGTCGGCACCCATTTGGCGTCTGTCGAGAAGTGCCGGCTTCGCGCTCCCGAGGAGCCGGCACTCATGGGTGTCGGCCCAGGGGCCGGAGCCCTCGCGTGCCGGAGCCCTCGCGCGTCTCCGTCCGCCTCTCGGGAGACCGTCCAAAATTAATCCGCCCTGTGGCGCTGAGAAAATGAAAAAGCCCAGTTGGGCGTTAGCTGACGGACCGTCAGGGCGGATTAATTTCGCGCCGCCTCGCGCCACTCCGCGGGACCGCACCCAAACTGAGCCCGGAACGCGCGGTAGAAGTTGCTCGTCCCGGCGTAGCCCACCTGCCGGGCCACCTCGCGCACCGGAAGGCTCGTCGCGCGCAGCAGCATCACCGCGCGCTCCATGCGTTGCTCGGCCACGAGCTCCGTGAACGTCTTCCCGCAGCGCTCGTGGATGAGCTCGGAGAGGTACGTGGTGCTGTAGGAATAGCGCCGTGCCAGCCCAGAGAGGCTCACGGACTCCGGGTGCGCGGAGATCTCCTGCAAGATCACGGCGAGCGCCTCGTCCGCCCCCTTCGGCCCCTCCTCGGGGATGGCGGGGGAGGCCAGGGCCACTATCGCGACGCCAAGCGCCTCCACCACCTGCTCCCAGCCGTCGCGCCGCTCCACGTAGGTCACCGCGGCGGCGGCAAAGAGGTCGATCATGAGCTCCTTGTTGGGGTCGGGCGCGCTGACGCGCCGCGCGGGATGGCGCTTCGTCGCGGTGGTCGTGAGCATGCGAAAGAGCGGCGAGTCCTCGTCCGCGATGGGCGTGAGGCTCTGAACGAAACGCTCTGTTGTGAAGTACAGGGCGAGAAATACCGTGCGGTCCGCGTCCGGGCGCGACGCGTCTCCGCAGAGCACGCCGAGTGGCGCCGACATCGAGATGATGTCGTGGTCGCCGGGGTTGGGCGGCATCGCGCCCATCTCGTCCTCGAGCCACGCGAGCATGAGAACGTTGCGCCCCGCCCGTGGCGCCCGCCCCGCCGTCTCGTCCATGATCTGCCGCACCGCCGCGGCCACGCGCGCGCTCTTCATGAGGCCCCCTCTCGACGCCTTGAGTATACGGCGCGCGCCTCCTGCGGCCGCCCTCCGCGTGTCCTTATCGTGAGCTGGTACTTCTCGGCAAACGGCAGCCGATAAACCCGTGAGCGGATGTTACAATGGCGTGAACTCAGCCAGTCATCCGCCGCGGGCGGGGAGAGGAGCCAGCACATGGCCACGTTCTTCGAGGGGGAGTCCCACACCTTTTCCGAGTACCTGCTCGTCCCCGGATACTCCTCGGCGGAGAACATCCCCGCCAACGTGTCGCTCAAGACCCCGCTCGTGAGGTTCCGCCGCGGCGAGGAGCCCGCGCTCAGCCTCAACATCCCGATGGTCTCCGCCATCATGCAGTCCGTCTCCGGCGTCGACATGGGCGTCGCGCTCGCCATCGAGGGCGGCCTCGCCTTCATCTACGGCAACCAGACGCCCGAGGCCGAGGCCGCCATGGTCAAGGCCGTCAAGGACCACAAGGCCGGCTTCGTCGAGTCCGACTCCACGCTCACGCCGGACATGACGATGGAGCAGGTCATGGAGCTCAAGGAGCGCACCGGCCACTCCACCATGCCCGTCACCGACGACGGCTCCTCCCGCGGCAAGCTCCTCGGCATCGTGACGAGCCGCGACTACCGTCCCAGCCGCGACGACCACCAGAAGAGGGTCCGCGAGTTCATGACCCCGCGCGAGCGCCTCATCGTGGGGGACAAGGACATCACGCTCAAGAAGGCCAACGACGTCATCTGGGACAACAAGCTCAACGCCCTGCCCGTCGTGGACGAGAACGACCACCTCGTGGGCATCGTCTTCCGCAAGGACTACGACCAGCACAAGTCCAACCCCAACGAGCTCCTGGACGCCAACAAGCGCTACATGGTGGGCGCGGGCATCAACACCCGCGACTACGCCGAGCGCGTGCCGCTGCTCGTGGAGGCCGGCGCCGACGTGCTCTGCATCGACTCCTCCGAGGGCTTCTCCGAGTGGCAGAAGCGCACGCTCGAGTGGGTGCGCGCCAACTACGGCGATGAGGTCAAGGTGGGCGCCGGCAACGTCGTCGACGAGGACGGCTTCCGCTTCCTCGCCGACTGCGGCGCCGACTTCGTGAAGGTCGGCATCGGCGGCGGCTCGATCTGCATCACGCGCGAGACCAAGGGCATCGGCCGCGGCCAGGCCTCCGCGGTCATCGACGTCTGCCGCGCGCGCGACAAGTACTACGAGGAGACCGGCATCTACGTGCCCGTCTGCTCCGACGGCGGCATCGTCTACGACTACCACATGACGCTCGCGCTCGCCATGGGCGCCGACTTCATGATGCTCGGCCGCTACTTCGCCCGCTTCGACGAGAGCCCCACCGAGCGCGTGAACGTCAACGGCCAGTACATGAAGGAGTACTGGGGCGAGGGCTCCGCGCGCGCCCGCAACTGGCAGCGCTACGACCAGGGCGGCGCCTCCAAGCTCGGCTTCGTCGAGGGCGTCGACTCCTACGTGCCCTACGCCGGCTCCCTCAAGGAGGGCGTGGGCCAGACGATCTACAAGATCAAGTCCACGATGTGCAACTGCGGTGCCAAGACCATCAAGGAGCTGCAGGAGAAGGCGCGCCTGACGCTCGTCTCGTCCACCTCGATCGTCGAGGGCGGTGCGCACGACGTCGTGGTCAAGGACTCCCAGCACTCCGTGAGCTACCGCTAGGCGAGAAGAACCTGCGACTGCCGGCCTCCCGGACGTCTCTTTGAGAAGTGCGCTGCGCGGAACTTCTCTCCGAGACGTCCGGGAGGCCTTTCGTTGCTGGAACTTCCTCACGGCGGTCGGACGTTCCGTAGTGAGGTTTCGCGCAGCGCACTTCTCGGAGGAACACCCCGGCGGCCCTTTGAGTTGCTGCTACAATGGCACGGTTGACCATCACGCACGAAGGAGTCACGCAGATGAGCGACGCCGAGAAGAACTTCGAGGTCCCGGCCTACGACGCCGAGGAGATCGAGACCCGCTGGCAGGCCGAGTGGGACGCCGAGGAGCTCTACAAGACCGAGGAGAGCCCCGAGAAGCCCAAGAAGTACGTGCTGGAGATGTTCCCGTACCCCTCGGGCGACCTGCACATGGGCCACGCGCGCAACTACACGATCGGCGACGCCATGGCGCGCCAGGCGCGTATGCGCGGCTTCGACGTGCTGCACCCGATGGGCTACGACGCCTTTGGCCTGCCCGCCGAGAACGCCGCCATCAAGCACAACACGCAGGCGAGCGTCTGGACGCACCAGAACATCGCGCAGGCCACCAAGACCATGCGCCGCATGGGCTTCTCCTACGACTACGACCGCATGTTCAACACCTGCGACCCCGAGTACTACAAGTGGGGCCAGTGGATCTTCCTCAAGATGTGGGAGAAGGGCCTCGTCTACCGCGACAACTCGCCGGTGAACTGGTGCCCCGGCTGCCAGACGGTGCTTGCCAACGAGCAGGTCGTCGACGGCAAGTGCTGGCGCTGCGGCTCGGTGCCCGAGAAGCGCGCTCTCTCCCAGTGGTACTTCAAGATCACCGACTACGCCCAGGAGCTGCTCGATGACCTGGGGAAGCTCGAGGGCAAGTGGCCCGAGCGCGTCCGCGCGATGCAGGCCAACTGGATCGGCCGCTCCGAGGGCGCCGAGATCGACTTCACGCTGGCCGATAAGGACGGCGTG
This sequence comes from Thermophilibacter sp. ZX-H3, assembly GCF_052599055.1. Lineage (NCBI taxonomy): Bacteria > Bacillati > Actinomycetota > Coriobacteriia > Coriobacteriales > Atopobiaceae > Thermophilibacter > Thermophilibacter sp. ZX-H3. The sequence goes on from NZ_JBQXES010000015.1 coordinate 22,335, forward strand.
ACGCCCACCGACACCAAGATCACCGTCTTCACCACGCGCCCGGACACGCTCTTTGGCGTGAGCTTCTTCCTGCTGCCGCCCGAGAGCCCGCTCGCCGCGGAGCTCGTGGCCGGCACCGAGCACGAGGCCGCCTTCCTCGAGCTCAAGGCCGCCGCGGAGAAGGTCTCCTCGGTCGACCGCCAGGGCTCCGAGCGCGAGAAGCACGGCGTCTTCACCGGCCGCTACGTCATCAACCCGGTGAACGGCCGCCCGGCCCCGATCTGGGTCGCCGACTACGTCCTCATGGACTACGGCACCGGCGCCGTCATGGGCGTGCCCTGCGGCGACCAGCGCGACTTCGACTTCGCCAAGAAGTACGGCCTCGAGATCGCCCCGATCATCTGCGAGAAGGACGACCCGCTGTACGAGCAGCTCAAGGACGAGCGCGAGCTCGTGGTGACCTCCGTCGACTGGGACCACGCGATGGAGGCAGAGGGCTACCTCGTGCAGTCCGGCCAGTTCACCGGCATGAAGGGCGGCAAGCACTCCGAGGCCGTGGACGCCATCATCGACTGGCTTGGGCAGCAGGGCCTCGGACGTAAGACCGTTCAGTTCCGCCTGCGCGACTGGCTCATCTCCCGCCAGCGCTACTGGGGCAACCCGATCCCGATGATCCACTGTGACGACTGCGGCGACGTGCCGGTGCCCTACGAGGACCTGCCCGTCACGCTGCCTGACGCGCTCGACCTCGGCGCCGGCGAGACGCTCGCCGCCTACGCGCCGTTCTACGAGACCACGTGCCCCAAGTGCGGCAAGCCCGCCAAGCGCATCACCGACACCATGGACACCTTCACGTGCTCCAGCTGGTACTACCTGCGCTACTGCGACCCGCACAACGAGGAGCTGCCCTTCTCGCGCGAGTCCGTGGACCGCTGGATGCCGGTGGACAACTACATCGGCGGCATCGAGCACGCCATCCTGCACCTGCTCTACAGCCGCTTCTTCACCAAGGTCCTGCGCGACCTCGGCATGATCGGCATCGACGAGCCCTTCGAGAACCTGCTCTGCCAGGGCATGGTCAAGGACGCCAACGGCGACACCATGTCCAAGTCCAAGGGCAACGTCGTGCCGCCGTCCTCGGTCATCGAGCCCTACGGCGCGGACACCATGCGCCTGGCCATCCTCTTCATCGCCCCGCCCGAGAAGGACTTCAACTGGGACGAGGAGGCCGTCGCCGGCGCCAACCGCTTCATCAAGCGCGCGTGGCGCGTGGTCTGGCTGCTTAGCCAGGGCGCGGCCGCCGGCGCCGTGAGCGCGGGCACCCTCGACGCGGCGGGCAAGGAGCTCTGGCGCACGCTCAACGGCATGGGCATCAAGTGCACCACCGACTTCGACCGAGGCCAGTTCAACACCGCCATCTCCGCCGTCATGGAGATCACCAACGCGGCGTCCAAGTACGTGAACGACGTGGCGCCCGAGCAGCGCGACCCGGCGCTCAGCTTTGCCGTGGCGCACGCGATCGTGACGATGCTCGCGCCGATCTGCCCGCACTGGGCCGAGGAGCTCTGGCACAAGGCGCTGGCCCAGGAGGGCTCGGTCTACAACGCCGCCTGGCCCGAGTTCGACGCCGAGGCCGCCAAGGCCGACGAGGTGGAGATCGCGGTCCAGATCAAGGGCAAGGTCCGCGGCCGCGTGACCGTCGCCGCCGACGCCTCCGACGACGAGGTCGCCGAGGCCGCAAAGGCCGCCGTGGCCGAGCAGCTTGCCGGCAAGGACATCAAGAAGGTCATCGTCATCAAGGGCCGCCTGGTCAACATCGTGGCGGTGTAGGCCCTCACGTGTGGGGCGGGCCCCTCCGTCCTGTCCGCGAGAAGTGCGCTGCGCGGAACTTCTCGCGGACAGGACGGAGGGGCCCGCGCGTCTCGGCTTGCACGCGCTGCCGCCAGGGAAGTGCGCTGCGCGGAACTTCTCGCGGACAGGACGGAGGGGTCCGCGCGTCTCGGCCTGCACGCGCTGCCGCCAGGGGATGCCGCCCGCCGATGACCGATGTGGGGTTCTCGTGGAGCCGCGGTTGACGCAAGGCGAGAAACACCGTAGACTAGCAGCGTATTCGAAGCTGTAACCGTAGGAAGTGGGGTGGATCTTCTCGCCCCGCTTCCTTTCTGTATGAAGACGGGAGGGGCGATGCCCAAGCAAGGTCTCGAGCAGACGATCATCGACGCGCTGGAGCCCACGGCCGCCGAGCGCGGCATCGACGTCGTCGACGTCGAGGTCGTCGGCGCGAGCAAGGCGCCGTGCGTGCGCGTCCGGATCGACCACGCGGACGAGTCCGCGCCCACCATCACGCTCGACGAGGTGACGGAGGAGACCGAGTGGATCTCGGCCGCGCTCGACGAGCTCGACCCCATTCCGTCGAGCTTCACGCTCGAGGTCTCGAGCCCCGGCATGGCGCGCCCGCTTCGCAAGCCGCGCGACTTCGCGCGCTTCGCCGGCCAGACGGTGGCGGCGAGCCTCGTCCCGGGCGAGGGGAGGCGCCGCTACACCGGCACCCTCCTCGGCATCGAGGGGGAGACGGTGGCCCTCGAGGTCGACGGCGAGCGCGTGGAGCTCGCGCTCGGCGATATCAGGAAGTGCACGATCAAGCCCGACTTCGGCGAGGCCGACGCCTCCGCCCCGGGCAGGAGGAAGTAAGGAGAAACCCATGGCCTCTCAGATGATGGAAGCCCTCGAGCTGCTCTGCCAGGAGCGTCACATCGACCAGCTCTACCTGCTCGACCGCCTCGAGCAGTCGCTCGCGAAGAGCTACGCGGACGTCCTGCACCTGCCCTTCGGCGCCCGTGTCACGATTGACCGCCAGACTGGCAAGGTCTACGTCTACGAGCTCGTCCCCAAGGGCGAGGAGGACCCGGAGACCGGCGAGTACACCGAGTTCGACGAGGTCGACGTGACCCCCGCCGACACGAGCCGCATCGCCGCCCAGCACGCCAAGGCCGAGATCAAGGCCATCGTGCGCAACGCCGCGCGCGTCCAGATCTACGAGGAGTTCTCGCAGCGCGTGGGCGACATCATCACCGGAACGGTCCTGCAGACCACCTCGGACTTCACGATCATCAAGATCCGCGAGGGCGTCGAGGCGGAGCTGCCGCACTTCGACCAGCGCCGCTTCCCCGAGGAGCGCAACGAGCGCCCCGCAGGCGAGCGCTACGCCCACAACCAGCGCATCCGCGCGATCATCATCGACGTGCGCGACCCCAACTCCACGCAGCCCGTGGTCCGCGGCGAGCGCCAGCGCCCGCCCATCGTGGTCTCCCGCACCCACCCGGACCTGCTTCGCCGCCTCTTCGAGCTCGAGGTGCCCGAGGTCTACGACGGCGTCGTCGAGGTCAGGAGCATCGCCCGCGAGCCCGGCGTGCGCTCCAAGGTGGCCGTCTCGTCAAACGACCCGCGCCTCGACCCGGTGGGCGCCTGCGTCGGCCCCAAGGGCAGCCGCGTGCGCACCGTGGTCTCCGAGCTTCGCGGCGAGCGCGTCGACGTGGTCCTCTGGAGCGACGACCCCGCCCGCCGCGTGGCCTCCGCGCTCTCGCCGGCGCGCGTCTCCCGCGTGATCATCGACGAGGAGACCGACTACGCGACCGTCATCGTCCCCGACGACCAGCTCTCGCTCGCCATCGGCAAGGAGGGCCAGAACGCCCGCCTCGCCGCGCGCCTCACGGGCATGCACATCGACATCAAGAACGAGTCCCTCGCCGCCGGCGTCCTGCGCGACCTGCCGCATGCCGTCGCGGAGGACGACCTGCTCGACGACGGCGAGTCGCACCGCTGCGAGTTCGTCGGCGCCAACGGCGTCCAGTGCCGCAACATGGCCCGTCCGGGCTCGCGCTTCTGCGGCATCCACGAGGCGATCGCCAGCGCCGAGGTCAGCTCCGACCCCGACTCGCTCATCTAGGGCGCCCGCTACGAATTGACAGACGGGCGCGTGCCCGAAGGTTTGGAAGGTAGGTCACATGGCAAAGACGCGCGTACATGACCTCGCGAAGGAATACGGGATGTCGAGCAAGGAGATGCTCGGACACCTCGCCGACATGAAGATACCGGCCAAGTCGGCCTCCTCGACGCTCGAGGACGCCTACGTCTCCATCGTGCGCAAGAAGCTCAAGCCCATCCTCGAGGCCCGCGCCGCGGAGATCGAGGCGGCCAAGCGCGCCGAGGAGGAGGCCAAGGCCGAGGAGGCCCGCATCGCCGCCGAGCAGGCCGAGGCGGAGCGCATCGCCGCCGAGGAGCGCCGCGAGCGCGAGCGCGCCGAGGAGGAGCGCCGCCGCGCCGCCGCCGAGGCGGAGCGCAAGGCCAAGGAGGCCGCCAAGGCCGAGGCCGAGCGCAAGGCCCGCGAGGAGGCCGAGAAGAACCGCGTGCGCGACAACGCGCCGAAGTCCGTCCCGTCCTTCTCGTCCCTGCTCGACCAGATCGCGCAGCAGGAGCAGGTCCTGAAGCAGCAGGCCGAGGAGGCCGCGCAGAAGAAGGCCGCCGAGAAGGGCGGGCGCGCCCGCCGCGCCGACGGCTCCCGGCCGGCCGGGCGGCGCGGCTCCGGCCCCGCCCCCGCGGCGCAGCCCGGCCCGAGCGCCCCGGCGTCAGACGACGGACGTCGTCGCGGCAAGAAGGGCCGTCGCGGCGGGGAGGGCGGCGAGGACCGCTACAGCCGCATGGCGCGCGAGGCCGAGGCCTACAACCGCAGCCGCGTCCTCGAGGAGGCCCGCGTGGCCGTCGAGGAGGCGTCGCGCGAGTCCACCGGGCGGCGCAAGCGCCGCAAGGAGCGCCGCCAGAAGCAGGCCGAGCAGGCCGCCGAGCAGCACCGCATCGAGGAGGCCATCGCCAACGACCAGGACCTCTCGCAGCTCGACACCGTGAGGGTCCCGCAGGGCTCCACCGTGGGCGAGCTCGCCGAGCTCCTCGGCGTGCCGGCCAACGACATCATCAAGCGCCTCTTCCTGCTGGGCACCCCGCTCACGCTCACCGAGTCCATGTCCGACGAGCTCATCGAGCTCGTGGCCGACGACCTTGGCCGCGACGTCAAGGTCATGACCAAGGAGGAGGAGAACTCCTTCACGTTCTACGACGACCCCGCCGACCTCAAGCCGCGCCCGCCCGTGGTTACGGTCATGGGCCACGTCGACCACGGCAAGACGTCGCTGCTCGACGCCATCCGCCACACGGGCGTGGCCGAGGGCGAGGCCGGCGGCATCACGCAGGCCATCGGCGCCTCGCAGGTCAAGATCAACGGCCGCACGATCACCTTCATCGACACGCCGGGCCACGAGACCTTCACGGCCATGCGCGCCCGCGGCGCCAAGGTGACCGACATCGTCATCCTGATCGTCGCCGCCGACGACGGCGTCATGCCGCAGACCGTCGAGTCGATCAACCACGCCAAGGCCGCGGGCGTCCCCATCATCGTGGCCGTCAACAAGATCGACAAGCCCGGCGCCAACCCCGACAAGGTGCGCCAGGAGCTCACCGAGTACGGCGTCATCCCCGAGGAGTGGGGCGGGCAGAACATGTTCGTCAACATCTCCGCCAAGCAGAAGATCGGCATCGACGAGCTGCTCGAGACCGTCATCCTCCAGGCCGACGTCCTCGAGCTCAAGGCCAACCCGGACACCTTCGCCTCCGGCAACGTCCTCGAGGCCAAGCTCGACCGCGGCCGCGGCTCCGTGGCCACGGTCCTCGTGACGCGCGGCACCCTGCACATCGGCGACGCGCTCGTGGCGGGCATGGCCTACGGCCGCGTCCGCGCCATGCTCGACCCCAAGGGCAACTCCGTCACCGAGGCGGGCCCCTCCGACGCCGTCGAGATCCTCGGCCTCCAGAGCGTTCCGATGGCCGGCGACGAGTTCCGCGTCTTCCAGGACGACCGCGACGCCCGCGACCTCGCCGACCAGCGCGCCCTCAAGGCCCGCATCGAGGAGCAGAACCGCGTCAAGCACGTCACGCTCGAGAACCTCTTCGACACCATGGCCGACGCCGAGGTCAAGGAGCTCAACCTCATCATCAAGGCGGACGTCCAGGGCTCGATCGAGGCGCTCCAGGACTCGCTCGACAAGATGGACCAATCCGAGGTCCGCATCAACACGATCCACTCCGCCGTCGGTGCCATCACGGAGACCGACGTCGTCCTCGCGGACGCCTCCAACGCCATCATCATCGGCTTCGGCGTGCGCCCGGAGGCGAAGGCCCGCGCGGCCGCGGAGCGCGACGGCGTGGAGATCCGCACCTACAGCGTCATCTACAAGGCCATCGAGGACATCGACGCCGCCCGCATCGGCATGCTCAAGCCCACCGAGGTCGAGGTCCAGACCGGCACCGCCGAGGTCCGCGACACCTTCAAGGTGCCCAAGGTCGGCATCGCCGCGGGCTGCATGGTCCAGGACGGCGAGATCTCCCGCGACGACCAGGTCAGGCTCGTCCGCGACGGCATCGTCGTCTACGACGGCAAGATCGCGTCGCTGCGCCGCTACAAGGACGACGTCAAGAGCGTGAAGGCCGGCTTCGAGTGCGGCATCGGCCTGGAGAACTTCCAGGACGTCAATCCCGGCGACATCATCGAGGGCTACCGTAGCGACCAGGTCGCGCGCACCGAGTAGTCACGGACGGGGCGGGGCCGCGCGGCCCCGCCCCGCTTGGGGGCATAACCAATGAAGCAGAACCAGTACTCGAGAAGGACCAACGCGCTCGCGAGGGAGAAGCTCGCGAGCATCCTGCTCTTCGAGGTGTCCGACCCCGACCTCGCGCTCGTGACCGTCACGGGCGTCGAGGTGTCGGTCGACAAGTCGCTCCTGCGGGCGTTCGTGAGCTGCGACGCCGATCGCTACGACGAGGTCACCGCCGCGCTCGCGCGCGCCAAGGGCCGCATCCGCTCGCTGCTGGGCCGCTCGCTCGGCTGGCGCGTGACCCCGGAGCTCGACTTCCGCATCGACACCACGACCGACGAGGCCGAGCGCATCGCGCGCGCTCTCGAGGACGTGCCGCCCACCATCGGCGTCGAGAAGGACGAGTTCGGCTATCCGATCGCCGGCGAGCCCGCGGGCGCGGGCGAGCCGACTGGCGAGAAGAGCGACGGGGAATAGGGGGTCCGCATGCTGGGGGGATCCATGCCCGCCGAACAGGCCGCGCAGTTCGACGCGATTGCCCGCCTGATCGAGGGGGCGCGCACGGTCGTCGTCTGCGCGCACACCTCGCCTGACGGCGACGCGCTCGGCTCGGGCCTCGCCCTGGCCGAGATCATCGAGCGCACCTGGCCGGGCCGCGAGGTCACGAGCCTGCTCGCAGACGACGACGTCGTCCCGCGCACCTACGAGTTCCTCCCGGGCGCCGACGGCTTCGTGCGCGCCTGCGCCTACGAGGGCTCGCCCGACCTCTTCGTCTGCGTGGACCTCTCGCAGCCGGGCCGGCTCGCCGACGCCCGCGCCGTGCTCGAGCGCTCGGCCCGCGTGGCGGTGCTCGACCACCATCCCGGGGGAGAGCCGAGCTGGGACGCCGGGGTCGTGCGCACGGACGCCGCGGCCGCCGGCATCATCGTCGCCGAGTTCGCGCGTCACGTGGGCTGCGAGCTCACGCCCACGATCGCGCAGAACCTGCTCTGCGCCCTCATGACGGACACGGGCTGCTTCCAGTACCAGAACGCCAACGGCGAGGCGTTCTGCGTCGCGAGCTCGCTCGTCGAGGCCGGCGCCTCGCCGTCCGAGGTGTCGCTCCACGTCTACCAGAGCGACCGGCTCGCCTACATTCACCTCTCCGCCACCGTGATGAGCCGCATCACCACCTTCGAGCAGGGCAAGATCGCCTACAGCTACGCCACGTCTGCCGACTTCGCCGCGACGGGCGTGCCCGTCGCTGAGTGCGACGGCCTCGTCGACCTCGTCCGCCGCGTCGACGGCTGCGAGGTGGCCCTCTTCCTGAAGGAGGTCCCCGGCGGAAAGGTCCGCGGCAACCTGCGCGCCAAGTCCGACCGCGACATCTCCTCGATCGCCCGCGAGATGGGCGGCGGCGGGCACCCCGCCGCGGCGGGCTTCACCGTGGACGGCGACATCGACGAGGCGCTCGCCGTCGTCCTGCCCAAGCTCCGCGCCCTGTACGCATGTGCAAAAGGGACAGGCACTTTTGCACGCTCCGCGGAGAGCTGACGTTGGCCCGCCGTCCGAGCGCGTTCTCGGCGCTCATCGCCATAGACAAGCCCGCCGGCATGACGAGCCACGACGTCGTCTCCCGCGTCCGCCGCGCGGTGGGCGAGAAGCGCGTGGGCCACGCCGGCACGCTCGACCCGGCCGCCACGGGCGTCCTCGTGGTGGGGATCGGCCAGGCGACGAAGCTCCTTGGGCTGCTCACGCTCGACCGCAAGGGCTACGACGCCACGTTCCAGCTCGGCGCCGAGACCACGACCGACGACGCCGAGGGCGAGGCCACACGCACGGCCCCGGTGCCGGACGAGCTTCTCGACTACATGCGCGCCAAGGCCGAGGTCCTGAGCCTCAGGGGCGAGCAGGACCAGGTGCCCCCGTCCTTCTCGGCCGTGTCCGTGGGAGGGCGACGCGCCTACGACGCCGCCCGGGCGGGGGAGGAGCTCGAGCTTTCCGCCCGGCGCATCCGCGTCTATGACGCGCGCCTCCTCTCCGTGGACGCCGAGGCCGGGAGCTGGGAGCTCTCGCTCGACGTGTCCAAGGGCACCTACGTGCGCAGCCTCGCTCGCGACCTTGGCCGCCGCCTCGGGTGCTGCGCGCACGTCTCGGCGCTTCGGCGCACCTTCTCCGGGCCCGTGGCGCTCGCCGACTGCATGACGCTCGAGGAGCTCGAGGCCCGTGGCGTGGGGCTCGTCCACGAGCGCTGCCTCGACCCCGTTCGCGTCCTCGGCCTTCCCGAGCGCGCCCTTGGGCTCGACGAGGTCGTCGACGTCATGAACGGCCGCAGGATCGGGCTCGGGTCCGTCCGGGATGGCGGCGACCTCCGCGTGCCCGCCCCCGGCGAGCGCGTTGCCCTCACCCTGGGCGGCGGGCTGGCGGGCATCTGGCGCCGCGACGGCCGCCATCTCGTCTGCGATACAAACTTCCCGCAGGCCGTCGAGGGCGTGCGCGGGCCGGTCGACGTCCGCTCGCTGGGCCCCGAGTCGCCGCTTGGCCCCCGCGACGTTCGCGAGCTCGTGCGGGCCTCCGTTCCCGCGGGCCGCGCGTTTCGCGGCGGCTTTGGCATGCGTCTGCTCGAGGGCTCCGTCGAGTGCGTGCTCGACGTTCCCTACTGCGAGCCGTTCTTCGCCGCCGTCGACGAGAACGGCGCCCGGGTCGATGACCCGCTCTGTTCCGAGAAGGCCGCGCTTGGCGAGGACCGCCGCTTCGTCTGCGCGGTCGGCGCCTTCGACGGCCTGCACCGCGGGCACCGCGCCCTTCTGCGCCGGGCCCGCGCGGAGGCCGACCGCCGCGGCTGCCGCCTGGCCGTCGTGACCTTCTCGCCCGATCCCGCGCGCGTGCTCTCGCCGGACGCCGCCCCCGATGACCTGCTCTCCGTTGACGACCGAGAGCATGCGCTCATAGACTCCGGAGCCGACGCGCTCCTCGTGTTCTCGTTCACGCCCGAGCTTGCGGCCGTGCCCTACGAGCGCTTCGTGCGCGAGGGGCTCGGCCCTTTGCTCGACGTGCGCGCCATCGTGGTCGGCGAGGACTTCCGACTGGGCGTCCGTGGCGCGGGCACCGTGGACGCCCTGCGCGAGCTTGGCAGGACCGACGGCTTTGACGTCATCGGCGTCGAGCTCTCCCGCGAGGGCGACGAGCCCATCACCTCCACGCGCATCCGCGGCCTCATCGAGCGGGGGAGCGTCGAGGAGGCGTCCGCCCTTCTCGGCCGCTGCCACTACGCCGCGGGCGAGGTCGAGCACGGGCGCGGCGAGGGCACGGGCTTCGGCTTCCCCACGGCGAACGTGCGCGTGAGCGAGGACGCCTGCCTTCCCGCGGAGGGGGTCTACGCCGGCTTCGTCGTCGTGGGCGACGGCCTCGGCACCGACCACGTGGGCGAGGTCGCCTACCCCTCCGCGATCAACGTGGGCAAGCCGAGGTCCTTCTCGCCGGGCGAGGAGGGCGAGGCCTTCCTCGAGGCGACGCTCCTTGGCTTTGAGGGGGACCTCTACGGGGAGCGCGTCCGCGTGGTCTTCGTGCGCTGGCTTCGCGAGCCGCGCGCCTTTGGCTCCGTGGAGGAGCTGGAGCGCGTGGTTCTGGGCAACGTCGACTGGGTGCGCAGGACCCTGGGCGAGCGGGGCGTCGAGCTCTCGGGGAGGTGCGCGTGATCACCGACGAGGACAAGGAGCGGGTCCGCCAGGCGACGGACTTCGTGCAGCTCGTGGCCGAGACCGTGGAGCTGCGCCAGCGCGGGCAGGAGTTCTGGGGCTGCTGCCCCTTCCACGGCGAGAAGAGCCCGTCCTTCAAGGTGAACCCGGCGACGGGCCTCTGGCACTGCTTCGGCTGCGGCGACGGCGGCGACGTCTTCTCCTACGTGCAGCGCCGCGAGAACCTCGACTTCCCCGACGCCATCCGCTACCTCGCGGACCGCGCCGGGATCGAGCTCGCCGAGGAGCGAGGCGGCCGGCGCGGCCCCAAGAAGACCCGCCTCATGGAGGCGCTCGGCGCGGCCGAGGAGTACTACCACACCATGCTCATGCGGGGGAGGGGCGCGGGCCCGGACGAGGCCAGGCGCTACTTCGCGGGCCGCGGCTTCGGCTCGGCCGTCTGCCGGCGCTGGGGGCTCGGCTTCGCCCCGGGCCGCGGGCAGCTCGTGGCGCAGCTGCGTGCCAAGGGCTTCACGCCCGCCGAGCTGATCGCGGCCGACCTCGCGCAGGAGCGCTCGGGACGCGTCATGGACCGCTTCTACGACCGTGTGATGTTCCCCATCCACGACGAGCAGGGGCGCACCATCGCCTTCGGCGGGCGCGTGATCGGGCCCAAGCGCGACAACGTGGCCAAGTACGTCAACACGCGCGACACGGCCGCCTTCAACAAGGGCAAGCACCTCTTCGCCTACGACCGGGCCAAGGAGACGATGGCGGCCACCGGCGAGGCCATCGTCTGCGAGGGCTACACCGACGTCATCGCCATGCACGAGGCCGGCTTCACCAACGCGGTGGCCGCGCTCGGCACGGCCTTCCGCCTGGACCACGTGCGGCTCATGGAGCGCCAGCGCGTGAGCAGGATCGTCTGCATGTTCGACGGGGACGCCGCGGGGCAGCGCGCCGCCGAGCGCGCGGTTCGCTACATCGACAAGACGTCGGCGGCGCTGCTGTGCGTGGTGCTGCCGGACAACCAGGACCCGATGGAGTTCCTCTCCGCCCACGGCGCCGACGCGCTGCGCCCCATCCTCGCCGGCGCCCGCCCGCTCATGGACTTCGTCTTCGAGAAGCGCCTGGCGGGCCTCGACCTCTCCGCCCCGGGGCTGCGCGTCCGCGCCCTCGCCGACATGGCCCAGCTCCTGGCGCCGCTCAAGCACTCCGTCCTTCTCGACGAGTACGCCACGCGGCTCGCGGACACCCTCGGCATGGACGTCTCCGAGACCAAGCGCGCGATCCGCGAGGCCAAGGTCGTGGAGGCCGAGGAGGACCGCGCCCCGGCGCGCGCGGCGAGAAGGACCTCCCGCCCTGTGTCTGCGGCCGCCCGACAGGCGCACCCCGAGGCGCCCCTCGCCGACGAGGCGGACTACGTGCCCGATGACTACGTGCCCTCCAACGCCTACGAGGACGCCCCGTCCCCGACGCCGGCCCGCCCCGCCGGCGGGGCGGGGTATCGCGCCCTCTCCGCCGACGACCGCATGCAGGTCGCGGCGGAGCGCGAGCTGCTCGGCGCCATGGCGCAGCGCCCGGACGCCCTCAGGCCCTACGCCGAGCGCATCGCCGGGCTCTCCTGGTCGGACGCCCGCCACGAGGCGATGGCGTGGGCGATCCTCTCCACGCCGGAGGGCACGACCCCGGCCGCGGCGGTCGCGGCGGCGAGCTCCGTCGTCCCCGAGGCCCCCTCGATCCTCTCGGGCGGGCGCGTTATGGGCGACGACGAGCTCTCGGACGCCGAGAAGCTCGACTTCATCGTGGACACCGCCGAGCTCTGCTCGTGCCGGAGGCGGATCCGCCAGATACGCGCGGCGCTCAGCTCCTCGTCGCGCCCCGACGAGGAGTCCCAGGCGCTCTTCCGCGAGGCGACCGAGCTTCAGCGCCGGGTGAACGAGTTGGTCAGGGCACTTTCCTCGGTATCGTCCGAGTAGGTTTCGGGTATAATCTCGAAGTTCATGCGTCGAAGGGGAGATACGTGGCAGGAAGCAAGAAGAAGTCAGACAGCAAGCTCTCCGAGGAGCTGACCCGCGTCCTCGACGAGCTCGCCGGCGGCGCCAAGGCGTCCGCGAGCGTCTCCGAGGACGACATCCAGCTCGCCATCAGGGACATCGACGTCGACTCGGAGGAGCTCTCCGACCTGTACGACGCGCTCCGCGCGAAGGGGGTCGAGATCACGAGCAACGAGTCCTCGAGCCAGGAGTTCTCCTCGGGGGACGACTCGGAGGACGACTTCGACGACGATGACGTCTCGAGCGACGAGTTCGACGACGAGGAGGGCGAGTCGGAGAGCGCGGCCGAGGCGAAGGCCGTCAAGGAGGCCCTGCGCTCCGTGCCCAAGGCCAAGACCGCCAAGCCCAAGCGCTCTTCTCGCGCCCGCGCCCGCCGTCAGGACACCTCCACGGTCATGCTCACCGGCGACCCGGTGCGCATGTACCTCAAGGAGATCGGCAAGGTCGACCTGCTCACGGCCTCCGAGGAGGTCCACCTCGCCATGAAGATCGAGGCGGGCACCGAGGCCACCGACAAGCTCGAGGCCGCCGAGGCGGGCGAGCTCGAGCTCACCCGCGCCGAGCAGCGCCGCCTCATGCGCATCGAGCAGGTGGGCCTCGACGCCAAGCAGCAGCTTATCTCCGCGAACCTGCGCCTCGTGGTCTCCATCGCCAAGCGCTACGTCGGCCGCGGCATGCTCTTCCTCGACCTCATCCAGGAGGGCAACCTCGGCCTCATCCGCGCCGTGGAGAAGTTCGACTACACCAAGGGCTTCAAGTTCTCCACCTATGCGACGTGGTGGATCCGCCAGGCCATCACCCGCGCCATCGCCGACCAGGCGCGCACCATCCGCATCCCGGTGCACATGGTCGAGACCATCAACAAGCTCATCCGCGTGCAGCGCCAGCTCCTGCAGGACCTCGGGCGCGACCCCACCCCCGAGGAGATCGGCGCCGAGATGGGCATGAGCCCGGACCGGGTGCGCGAGATCCAGAAGATCTCCCAGGAGCCCGTCTCCCTGGAGACCCCGATCGGCGAGGAGGAGGACTCCCAGCTCGGCGACTTCATCGAGGACTCCTCGGCCGTGGCGCCCCCTGAGGCCGCCTCCGACTCCATGCTGCGCGAGCAGCTCGACCAGGTCCTCGACGGCCTCGCCGACCGCGAGCGCAAGGTCATCAAGTTCCGCTTCGGCCTCGAGGACGGGCACCCCCGCACGCTCGAGGAGGTCGGGCGCGAGTTCGGCGTGACGCGCGAGCGCATCCGCCAGATCGAGTCCAAGACCCTCGCCAAGCTGCGCCACCCGAGCCGCTCCGGCCGTCTCAAGGACTACATGGAAGACTAGACCGTCCCTCTGGCCCTGCCCGCGGTCCCGCGCCCCTCACGGTGCGGGGCCGCTTCTCGTGCGGGGGCGAGAGCGCCGAGCATGCCCCCGTGCACGGTTTTTGCCCACTCGACCCCGATCCGTGCGCGGTGGCATGCTCAAGCACGTCTTGCGAGAAGAACGTGCGCCCCTCACGCCTCATCGAGCATGCCTCCACTCACGGAAGCCCCGTCGAGCCCGCAGCACGCGGTCCTTCTCGTCTCGCAAGCCATTTCGTGCACGGGGGCATGCTCGGGTCCGTCTGCCAACAAGAAGAACCCGCTCCCAAGCCCCGTCGAGCATGCCTCCATTCACACAGTCGTCGAGCATGCCCCCGCGCACGGAACCGGCCGTCTCAGGCCCGGAAACCGTGCGTCAAGGCATGCTCGAGGGACATCGTGGGTTTCGTCTGCGGATAACAAAAAAGGGACCGAAGCTCGAACTTCGGTCCCTCGCATCTCCTGGCTCCCCGGGTAGGATTCGAACCTACGACACGCTGATTAACAGTCAGCTGCGCTACCACTGCGCCACCGGGGAATGTGGTGTGCGCGTTCGCACAAGAGAAGAGTATACAGATTCCTCTGAGGCGCGCAAGGGAAAATCGCAGATTTCTTTTGGGACGGGGCTGGGGAGGGTGGCTCTTCTCGCCCGCGCCGGCGGACCTCCTTCACTGACGTTGTCGATATGTGGGTTGTGGCAGCCCTGCGGGTGAAGGCGTTGCTGAATCTGGGGTCGTGGCAGTATCTGGCCTGCCATGACCCCAGATTCAGCAACGGGGCGAGAAGAACGTCCAGCTGGCTCTTTCCTGCGGTTGCCACAACCCCAGAAGCGGCAACACAGCAGCTCCGAGAATTGCCATGACCCCCTTTTCTGCAGCGGCGACGGCAGGAGCCCTGCCCCCGGCCTCTGCCGTTTCTATGACTCCCGACGCCCTGTGTTAGGATTTCAACGCAACAGCCATCCGCATGCCGGGAGGAACCGTGAGCCACACCATAGAGGCGGCCGGCAGGGCCGCGCACGTCACCGGCGCGCTCGCCAAGGACCGCTTCATCCTTCAGCAGCTCGTGACCAAGGACTTCAAGCTGAGGTACCGCCGCTCGGTCCTCGGCGTCATCTGGAGCGTCCTCAACCCGCTGCTCATGATGATGATCATGAGCTTCGTCTTCTCGTACTTCCTGCGCGGCTCCAACGTGGAGAACTACCCGCTCTACCTCATCGTGGGCAACATCACGTTCTCGCTCATGAGCGAGGCCACCAACGGCGGCCTGACGTCCATCATCAGCGCGGCCCCGCTGCTCAAGAAGGTCAAGGTCGACCGCTGGGTGTTCCCGGTCCAGAAGGTCTTCTCCGCGATGATGAACTTCGGGTTCTCGCTCATCGCCGTCGTCGTGGTCATGCTGTTCTTCCAGGTCATGCCCACCTGGCACATCGTCTGGATGATCCCGGCGCTCTTCCTGCTCATGCTCTTCTGCATCGGCATCAGCCTGCTGATCGGCGCCGCCGCGGTCTTCTTCCGCGACATGATCCACCTCTGGAGCGTCGCCCTCACGGCCTGGACCTACCTCACGCCCATCTTCTGGGACCTCTCCCTGCTCACCAACGCCGGCGCCCCCCAGTTCGTGGTGTGGGTCGTCAAGGCGAACCCCATGTACAACTACCTCGAGATGATGCGCTGCGCCATCGTGTACCAGTCGAGCCCCACCACGACGGTGCTCCTGCTCGCGGCCTTCTGGGCGCTGCTCATGCTCGTCATCGGCTACCTCGTCTTCCGCAAGACCGAGCACAAGTTCATCCTCTTCATCTAGGGCGGTATCTCCATGGCTGACACCACCGGCTCCGAGTACGCGATCGAGGTCAACGACGTCTCGATGATCTTCAACATCGCGAGCGAGCAGCTCAACAACCTCAAGGAGTACTTCATCAAGATCATGAGGCACGAGCTCTTCTTCAAGGAGTTCCGCGCGCTCGACCACGTGAGCTTCAAGGTGCGCCGCGGCGAGGTCGTCGGCCTCGTGGGCACCAACGGCTCCGGCAAGTCCACGATGCTCAAGTGCATCGCCGGCGTGCTCGAGCCCTCCGAGGGCTCGATCGTCGTGCGCGGCAACATCGCCCCGCTCATCGAGCTCGGCGCGGGCTTCGACCCCGAGCTCACCGCCCGGGAGAACATCTACCTCAACGGGTCGCTGCTCGGCTACTCCCGCGAGTTCGTCGACGAGCACCTCCAGGACATCATCGACTTCGCCGAGCTCCATGACTTCATGGACATGCCGCTCAAGAACTACTCCTCCGGCATGGTGGCGCGCATCGCCTTCGCCATCGCCACGGTGACCGAGCCTGACGTCCTCATCGTCGACGAGACGCTCTCCGTCGGCGACGTCTTCTTCCAGGAGAAGTGCGAGGCGCGCATCAAGAGCTTCATCGACTCGGGCAACGTCACGGTGCTCTTCGTGTCCCACTCCATGAAGCAGGTGGAGCGCATCTGCGAGCGCGCGATTTGGATCGAGAAGGGCGTCCAGCGGATGGACGGCCCCGTCGATGAGGTCGTCGAGGCATACGAGCGGCAGTTCGGGTAGGGGCCCGCGCGGCCGCGTCCCGGCGCGCCCGAATGGTGTACACTGTGGGGGATTCTTTAAGCCGGTGCGAGACGCCAGCAAGGTCAGGTCCTCCCATGGGGACGCTCTCATAGCCTTATCTCGACGCTCGTGCCGGCATACGGCAGGGCGTCTTTTTGTGAGAAGGGAGTCCCATGGAACAGCCACAGCTCAAGGCCCAGATTATGGACGAGCAGGCCATGAGCCGCGCGCTCACCCGCATCGCCCACGAGATCATCGAGAAGAACGAGGGGGCCGAGGGCATCGCGCTCGTGGGCATCGTGCGCCGCGGCGCCGCGCTCGCGCCGCTGCTCGCCGACGAGATCGAGAAGATCGAGGGCACCCGCCCGCCCGTGGGCACGCTCGACGTGAGCTTCTACCGCGACGACGTCCGCCGCAAGATCGCGCCCGTGGAGTTTGGCACGGACATCCCCTTCGGCGTGGACGAGCGCGACATCATCCTCGTCGACGACGTCCTCTACACCGGCCGCACGATCCGCGCCGCGCTCGACGCGCTCATCGACCTCGGCCGCCCGAGGACCGTCCAGCTGGCCGTCATGATCGACCGCGGGCACCGCGAGCTTCCCATCCGCGCCGACTACGTGGGCAAGAACGTCCCCTCCTCGCACGAGGAGGACGTCCGCGTGACCATCGCCCCGTACGACGAGACCAACTCGGTCTCCATCTGGACCAAGCCCACCGAGTAGCACAGGAGGTGCCAACCACATGCTGTCCGTCAAGCACCTGATCGACACGACGAGCCTCACCGCGGACGACATCACGCAGATCCTCGACACGGCCCGCTCGTTCTCCGAGGTCAACAAGCGCGCGATCAAGAAGGTCCCGGCGCTGCGCGGCCGCACGATCGTGAACCTCTTCCTCGAGCCGTCCACGCGCACCAAGAGTTCCTTCGAGCTCGCCGAGAAGCGCCTCTCCGCTGACTCCCTCTCCATGGGCGGCGCCACGAGCTCCGTCGTGAAGGGCGAGAGCCTCGCCGACACCATCGAGACCATCGACGCCATGAACGTCGACATGTTCATCTGCCGCGCCAAGCTCGCCGGCACGCCGCAGAAGATCACCGAGCACACCGACGCCATCGTCATCAACGCCGGCGACGGCAAGCACCAGCATCCCACGCAGGCGATGCTCGACCTCTACACCATCCGCGAGAACTTCGGCCACCTCGACGGCCTCAAGGTGGCCATCGTGGGCGACCTCTCCCACAGCCGCGTGTGCGGCAGCCTCGTGCCCGCGCTCAAGACCATGGGCGCCGAGGTCACGCTCGTGGGCCCGCCCACCTTCCAGGTGGACGACCCCGACTACTACGGCGTCCCGCAGACGGCCGACCTCGACGCCGTCATCCCCGAGATGGACGTCGTCTACATGCTCCGCGTCCAGCTCGAGCGCATGGAGGGCGCCGCGATCCCGTCCCGCCGCGAGTACAACCGCCTCTGGGGCCTCGACATGGCCCGCGTCAACAGGATGAAGCCCGAGGCCATCATCTGCCACCCCGGCCCCATGAACCGCGGCATGGAGATCAACGCCGACGTGGCCGACTGCGCGCGCTCGCGCATCCTCGACCAGGTGAACGCCGGCGTCCTCACGCGCATGGCCGAGATGTACCTGCTTCTGGGAGGAGAGAACAATGGCGTATCTGCTTAAGGGAGCCCACGTCGTCGACCCCCAGGTGGGCCTTGACGACGTTCGTGACGTGCTCATCGACGGCGACAAGATCGCCGCGGTGGGGGAGGGCCTGGACGCCCCGGAGGGGGCGTGCGTCATCGACGCCGCCGGCAAGTACCTCGTGCCCGGCCTCGTGGACATGCACGTGCACTTCCGCGACCCCGGCTTCGAGTACAAGGAGACCATCGAGACTGGAGCCCGCGCGGCCACCCACGGCGGCTTCACCGACGTGGCCACGATGCCCAACACCGACCCGGTGACCGACAACGGCGCCGAGGTCCGCTACCAGATCGACCGCTCCCGCCACGCAGGCCTCTGCCACATCCGCCCGATCGGCGCGCTCACGGTGGGCGAGAGGGGCGAGACGCTCGCGGAGATTGGCGACATGGTCATGGAGGGCGCGGTCGCCTTCTCCGACGACGGCCACGGCGTCCAGAGCGCCGGCATGATGCGCACCTGCATGGAGTACGTCTCCCAGTTCGACAAGGTCGTCTCCGCGCACTGCGAGGTGGAGTCGCTCACCACGCACGGCGTCATCAACGAGGGCCGCGCCTCCACGCGCCTTGGCATGTTCGGCTGGCCCGCGCTCGGCGAGGAGCTGGAGATCTACCGCGACATCGAGCTCTGCCGCATGACCGGCTGCGCCCTGCACATCGCCCACATCTCCACCGAGAAGGGCCTCGAGCTCGTGCGCGCCGCCAAGGCCGAGGGCCTGCCCGTCACCTGCGAGGTCACCCCGCACCACCTATTCCTCTCCGAGGACGACATCACCGACGCCTACGACACCAACCTCAAGATGAACCCGCCGCTGCGCACCGCCGCGGACGCGGCGGCTCTCCGCGAGGGCATCCTCGACGGCTCGATCGACTGCATCGTGACCGACCACGCCCCGCATGCCCCGCACGAGAAGGACTGCGAGTGGGAGATCGCCTTCTTCGGCATCGTGGGCCTGGAGACGTCGCTGCCGCTCATGCTCACCAACCTCGTGCTTCCGGGCACGATGAGCTGGTCTCGCCTCGTCGAGGTCATGGCCGTGAACCCGCGCCGCTGCCTGCGCCTGCCGGAGGTCCGCGTGGAGGCCGGAAGCACCGCCGACCTCACCCTCATCGACCCCGCGGCCAAGGTCACGGTCAGCGAGGACTGGCTCCAGAGCCGCTCCAAGAACTCCGCGTGGCTCGGGCAGACCCTCACGGGCGCCGCGTGCGACGTCTTCGTCGCCGGCCGTCACACGCTCACGGACGGCGAGGTCACCCCGGTGAGAAGGGTCCTGCGATGACGGCAGGGCTTGGCGTCCACGACTTCACCGTCGTCTCCAACGAGCCGGTCGCCGACGGGCTCGCACGCATCGTGCTCCGCGCGCCCGAGCTCGCCGCCGCGCTCGCCCCGGGCCAGTTCGTGAACGTCCACGTGCCCGGCGACGCGAGCCAGATCCTGCGGATTCCGCTGTCCTTCTCGCATGCGGACGCGGCGTCGGGCACCGTGGAGATCGTCTATGCCGTCGTGGGCGACGGAACGCGCCGCCTCTCCGAGATGGCGGCGGGGGAGGCCTCCACGGCCGTCGGGCCCTGCGGCAGCCCCTGGCCCGCCGTCGAGGGCGCCGGCCGCGCCTGCGTCGTGGCCGGCGGCGTGGGTGTGACCCCCATCGTCGCGTGCGCCCGCATGCTCGCTGCCTCGGGCGTGGCCTTCGACGCCGTCGTGGGCGCGCAGACCGCCGGCAGGCTCTGGGGCACGGACGTGCTCGAGGGCCTTGGCGCCGGCACCGTCGCCGTGACCACCGACGATGGTACCGCCGGACGCCGCGGATTTACCACCGACGCCCTCGCCGACCTTCTCGCCGCGGGCGACTACGACGTCGTCTACGCCTGCGGCCCCGAGGTCATGATGGCGGGCGTCGCGCGCCTCTGCCACGATGCCGGGGTCGCCTGCCGCGTCTCCATGGAGCGGATGATGTGCTGCGGCTTCGGCGCGTGCGGCACCTGCAACGTGGCCATGGCCGACGGCACCTACAAGTCCTGCTGCAAGGACGGTCCGGTCTTCGACGCCGAGGAGGTGGCGTGGTAATGGGCGAGAAGAACCTGGTCGAGAAGGGCGTGAGCATGGCCGTCGACCTCGGCGGCGTGCGCATGCAGAACCCCGTCAACACCGCCTCGGGCACCTTCGCCTTCGGCTCGGTCTTCGAGGACTTCTTCGACGTCTCGCGCCTCGGCGCGATCACCCTCAAGGGCTGCTCGGCCGAGCCGTGGAGCGGCAACCCGGCGCCGCGCATGTGCGAGGTGCCGAGCGGCATGATGAACACCGTGGGCCTTGCCAACCCGGGCGTCGCCGGAATGGTGGAGCAGTACGGCGAGTATCTTGCCGGCCTTGAGGGGCGCGGCTGTCGCGTCATCGTGCAGGCGGCCGGACACTCCGTCGAGGAGTACGTGGCCGCCGTCGAGCTCATCGAGGAGCTCTGCCCGTGGGCGAGCGGCGTCGAGATGAACATCTCCTGCCCCAACATCGCCCGCGGCGGCGTCCTCGTGGGCGGCACGCCCGAGAGCGCGGCCGAGGTCGTGCGCGCGGTGCGCCCGCGCGTGCACCGTCCGCTCCTCGTCAAGATGGCGCCCGTCCGCGTGCCCGAGATCGCGCGCGCCTGCGAGGCCGAGGGCGCGGACGCCCTCTCGCTCATCAACACGATCAACGGCATGTCCATCGACGTGCGCACCCGCAAGAGCCGCCTCTCCAAGCCCACGGGCGGCGTCTCCGGCCCCGCCATCCACGCCATCGCCGTGCGCATGGTCTGGGAGGCGGCGCA
The DNA here is from genome assembly GCF_052599055.1 of Thermophilibacter sp. ZX-H3. Classification (NCBI taxonomy): domain Bacteria; kingdom Bacillati; phylum Actinomycetota; class Coriobacteriia; order Coriobacteriales; family Atopobiaceae; genus Thermophilibacter; species Thermophilibacter sp. ZX-H3. The sequence continues at coordinate 43,073 of NZ_JBQXES010000015.1, forward strand.
GGCCGTCAAGATCCCCATCAACGGCATGGGCGGCATCGCCACGTGGAGGGACGCCGCCGAGATGATCCTCGCCGGCGCCACCTCGGTCACGGTGGGCACCGCCAACTTCTACGACCCCACCTGTGCGGCGGACATCGTGGACGGCCTCGCCTCCTGGGCCGCCGAGCAGGGCGTCACGGACATCAACGAGCTGATTGGAGCCTTCGAATGCTGACGTACGAAGAGGCAAGCGACAAGATCATCATCGCGCTGGACTGCTCCCGCGAGCGCGCCTTCGAGCTGGCGGACCTGCTCGCCGGCAAGGCCACCTGGGTCAAGGTGGGCATGACGCTCTTCTACGCGGAGGGTCCCGCCATCGTCGACGCCATGCGCGAGCGCGGGCTGCGCGTCTTCCTCGACCTCAAGGTCCACGACATCCCGTTCCAGGTGCAGGGCGCCGTCCGCGCGGCGTCCCTCACGGGCGCGGACATCCTCTCCATCCACGGCCTCGGCAGCTCCGCGATGATCGCGGCGGCGCGCAAGGGCGCCGAGGAGGCGGCCGAGCAGCGCGGCGGGGACCGCACGCGCCTCGTGGCCATCTCCGTGCTCACGAGCATGGACCAGGCGGCGCTTTCCGAGATCGGCGTGGAGTCGTCGGTCGCCGAGGAGGTCGCGCGCCTCGCGAGCCTCGCCTACGGCTCCGGCGCCGACGGCATCGTCTGCTCGCCGCAGGAGGCCGCCGAGATGCGCGCCCTTCTCGGCCCCGACGCCCTGATCGTCACCCCGGGCGTGCGCCCCGCGGGCGCCGAGGTCGGTGACCAGAAGCGCATCGCCACGCCGTCGGCCGCCATCGAGGCCGGCGCGTCCAAGCTGGTCATCGGCCGGCCCATCACGGGCGCCGAGGACCCCGTGGCCGCCTTCGACGCCATCTGCGCGGAGCTGATGGCGTAAGCGGCCTCGATGGCCCTGAGCTGCGCTTTTGTCGCACCTGGCCCAGGCGGCGCATGGCGTCGACGTGGGGGTTTGCCCCTTGACCTGCACCTTTGGTGAAGAAGGGTTGCAAAAGCGGAGCTAAATGGGCACACTAGTTTCTTGCGAAGCCGTCGGGCAGGGTCCTGCGGCTCACCGGATTGAAATGGAGGAACACCATGGCTCTACCCCAGCTTACCGACGAGCAGCGCAAGGCCGCTCTCGAGAAGGCCGCCCAGGCTCGTCACGAGCGCGCGGAGCTCCGCGAGAAGATCAAGAGCGGCAAGGTCGCCCTCGAGGACGTCCTCGACTCCGACGACCCCATCGCCAGCCGCATGAAGGTCTCCACCCTCATCGAGTCGCTCCCCGGCTACGGCAAGGCCAAGGCCTCCAAGATCATGGACGAGCTCGGCATCTCCGCCACCCGTCGCGTCAAGGGCCTCGGCGCCCGCCAGCGCGAGCAGCTCGTCGAGGCTCTCTCCAAGTAAGTGGCGAGAAGAGCCAGGCTCTTCGTCGTATCCGGACCGTCAGGCGTGGGCAAGGGAACGCTCGTCTCGCTCCTTCGCGAGAGGCTCCCGCGCCTGGGCCTGACGGTCTCTGCAACGACGAGGGAGCCACGACCGGGCGAGAAGGACGGCGTCTCCTACCACTTCCTCGATGACGACGAGTTCGAGCGTCGCGTCGAGGCGGGGGAGTTCCTCGAGTGGGCGTGGGTGCACGGGCACCGCTACGGCACGCTGAGGAGCGAGGCCGACCGGCTGCTCTCCGAGGGCCGCTCGGTGGTCCTGGAGATCGACGTGCAGGGCGGCATGAGCGTGCGCGCGGCCCATCCCGACGCCGTGCTCGTCTTCATCGAGCCCCCCAGCATGGAGGAGCTCGAGCGGCGCCTGCGCGGCCGCGGGACCGAGGACGAGGCGTCCGTCGAGCGCCGCCTCGCCAACGCCCGCAGCGAGATGGAGCGCGCCGGCGAGTACGACGCCCGCGTCGTCAACGACGACCTCGAGCGCGCCGTGCGCGAGCTCGCCAGTGTTATTGAACGCTTTGAGACTAACGGAGGTCCCACGAACGATGTCTGTGACCAAGCCCGAGATTGACGCCCTGCTCGACAAGACCGAGCACAACCCCTTCCTGCTCTGCTCGATTGCGTCCAAGCGCGCCTGCGACATCAACAACATGGTGCGCGGCCAGCACCTGCGCGTGACCGCCATCCAGGACTTCGACGACATCACGACCGTCGTCTCGGGCAAGGACCCCGTGTCCGTTGCCATGAAGGAGATCGAGGACGGCACCCTGAGCTTCGTCAAGGAGGACTTCGACGAGGACATCAGGGGCGCCAACACGATCGCTCTGTAGGCGCTCCATGACGGAGAGACTCTGCCTCGTCCACTATCACGAGATCGGCCTCAAGGGAAAGAACCGCTCGACCTTCGAGAACCAGCTCGTCACGAACCTCCACCGCGCGCTCAGGGCCTTCGAGCCCTCCAAGATAGCGCGCGTGTCCGGGCACCTCGTGGTCGAGGTGGCGGACGGCCGCGCGAGCGAGGAGCTGGCCGCCGCCATCCGGCGCGTGCCGGGCGTCGCGCGCGTCTCGCTCGCCTACAAGTGCGGCCTCGACGAGGGCGAGTACGTCGCCGCCGCCATCCGCGCCCTCGGCGAGGCGGGGGAGTTCGGGAGCTTCAAGGTCCATGCTCGTAGGTCGTCGACGACCTACGAGCTGCACAGCCTCGACATGAACCGCCTCGTCGGGGCCGCCCTCTGCGAGGCTTTCCCCGACAAGAAGGTCGACGTCCACAACCCCGACGTCACGGTCGTCGTCCATGTGGTCCAGGGCAGCACCTATGTCTACGCCGCGTCGGCGCCGGGCGTGGGCGGCCTTCCCGTGGGCACCGCCGGCAAGGTCGTCACGCTGCTCTCGAGCGGGTTCGACTCGCCCGTGGCCACCTGGATGGTGGGGCGGCGCGGCGCCACCTGCATCCCCGTGCACTTCTCCGGGCGCCCCATGACCTCGGACACGAGCGAGTGGCTCTGCCAGGACGTCGTCGACGCGCTCGCGCCCTCCGGCATCGTCGGCCGCCTCTACGTGGTCCCGTTCGGCGAGCGCCAGCGTGAGATCTCGCTCGCCGTGCCCCAGGGCCTCAGGATCATCATGTACCGTCGCGTCATGATGCAGGTCGCCGAGCGCATCGCGCGCCTCGAGGGCGCCAAGGCGCTCGTCACCGGCGAGTCCCTCGGCCAGGTCGCATCCCAGACGCTCGACAACATCGCCGTCGTGAACGAGGCCGTCACCATGCCGGTGCTCCGCCCGCTCATCGGCTCCGACAAGCAGGAGATCATCGCCCGCTCGCACGAGATCGGCACCTACGACATCTCGTGCCAGACGGCGCCCGACTGCTGCACGCTCTTCATGCCGCGCCGGCCCGAGACGCACGCCCGCCTCGAGCAGGTCCTCGAGGCCTGGGAGTCCTTCGACCACGAGGCCATGGTCGACGACCTCGTGAGCAACGTCGAGTGGCGCGACTTCACCCAGTGCCCGTCGTATCACGCGCCCAGGGGAGGCCTTCGGGAGCACCATAACGAGCTCTCCCCCTGGATGGGCGGCGAGCGGTAGCGTCCGCCTCGCGAGCGGAGCCCCCGAGGGGGCACCCCATATCAAACCCTGTAGTGGCGCGCCCCGGCTGAGCTGGGGCGCGCCCTTTTCCGGTCAGCGTCGCGTCCGCCTCGTGGCAGCGAGCTGGCGAGAATCTCGCCGTTCCCGGGCCGAGGACGCCCCCGGGGGAGCACGCTGGGTGGGGGAGGCGATGTGGAATGGCTCAGCGAAGGTCATCGGCGCCGCTTGGGAGGTTGGCGCGCAGGTACGGGGTCGTGGGGCGGGGCGCGGTCGCAGCCGCGCTCGTGCTCGCGCTGCTCGTCGCTGGTGGTGCGGCCGCGGCCGCGATGGCGGCGACGGGCGGCGTCGAGGTCGTGCGGGGCGAGCCCTCCGCCGCCGGGGTGACAGAGGGCTCGCCCGAGCGGGAGGGCGAGGTGACGACGCGCGGCGACGAGACGTTGGGGGAGGGCGAGGAGGCCGACGAGGGGGTCGTGGTGGTGCATGTCGACGGCGCGGTCGGCTCGCCCGGGGTCTACGAGCTCGAGGGCGAGCCGCGCGTGAACGACGCCATCGCCGCCGCGGGAGGGCTCGCGGAGGGCGCGGACACCTCCGGGCTCAACCTCGCGGCCCGGCTCGCTGACGGGGAGAAGGTCCACGTGCCGCTCGTCGGGGAGGCGCCCCAGGCGAGCGCGGAGCCCGCGTCCGGCTCGGGGGGTGGGTCGGACGGCCCCGTGAACCTCAACACCGCCACCGTCGAGGAGCTCGACGAGCTCCCCGGCGTCGGCGAGGCCACGGCGCTCGCGATCGTCGAGGACCGCGAGACGAACGGGCCCTTCTCCTCGCCCGAGGACCTCATGCGGGTCTCGGGGATAGGTGAGAAGAAGTTCGCGAAGCTCGAGGGGCTCGTCTGTGTCTGAGCGCATCCCGCCGCCCCCGCGCCCGGCGCTCCCCCACGCGTTCTGGGCCCTGCTCGTCGCCCTCGGGGCCATGCGCGCCGCCCTCGCCCTCGCGCCGCCCGCCCTCGCCCTCGCGGCGGGGTCGGCGCTCGCCGGCGCCGCCGCCGCGCTCGCGGCCTTCGGGCCGCGACGCGGGCCGAGGCTGCTGCCGCTCGCCGCCGTGATCCTCGCCGCGCTCTCGGCTTCGGGCCTCGCCAGCGCGGCGGAGCTCTCCCGGCAGGGGGCGCTCGCGGCGGCGCTCTCCTCGAGCCCCGTCTCCGCTTGGGAGCTCAGGCTCGCGAGCGACATGTCCCGCGGCGCGGACGCGTGGCGCGGCAGGGCCGTCGCCTCGCGCGACGGGGCGGTCGCGGGCGAGGTCTGGCTGCTCTTCGACGATCCGATCGAGCAGGGGCTCACGGTTCGGTGCGTCGGGCGCTTCTCGGCGAACGGTGACGACGACTGGGGCACGTCCTCGCGCGCCCAGGGGATCGCGGGGACCGTGCGCGTGGTCCGCCTCTTGGGCGCCGAGCCGCCGGGCGGCATCGCCGGGGCGGTCCTCGGGCTTCGAGAGGCGGTGCTCTCGAGCTTCGACGCGGGCTCCTCGGACGCCCGGGCCCTCCTCGCGGGCAGCGTCTGCGGGTCGATGGCGGCGATCTCCGAGCGTGGGCTCGACGAGGCGTTCGCGCGCTGCGGCGTCTCGCACCTCGTCGCGGTCTCGGGCGGGCATCTCGTGCTCGTCTGCTCTCTCGTGGCCGCCCCGATCGAGCGCTCGCGCCTCGCTCCGCCCGCCCGCGCCGCGGCCCTTCTCGCCCTCACGGCGCTCTTCGTCGCGTTCTGCGGGTCGCCCGCCTCGGCCGTGCGGTCGTGGGCCATGTCGCTCGTGGCCTCGCTGTCGCGCCTCGCGGGAAGGCGCGGGCATCCCCTGTCGTCCGCGAGCCTGGTGTCGCTCTCCATGGCGCTCGCCGACCCCGGCGTGACGGGGCAGCTCGGGTACCTGCTCTCGGTCGCCTGCGTCTGCGGCATCTGCGCGCTCGGCGGCTACGCGCGCTATCTCGTGCGCGTCCTTCTCCCCGCGCCGCGCCCGCCCGCGGCGGCGCCCCCGCGCCTGGCGCGGGCGCTCTCGCGCCTCGCGGGCGACGCCGGGGACGCCCTTGCGCTCACGCTCGTCTCGCAGGCGGTCACGCTGCCGCTCACCTGCGCCGCGTTCTCCCAGCTCTCGCTCGTGGCACCGCTCGCCAACGTGCTGCTCGCATCGCTCTTCTCGCCGTTTCTGGGGGCGGGGCTCGTCGCCGCCTGCCTCGCCTGGGCGCCCCCGCTGCAGGCGCCCGCGCTCCTCGTGACCGACGCGCTCGGGGGCGTCGTGGCGTGGCTCGTCGCCGTGCTCGGGAGGATCCCGCTCGCGAGCGTGGCGGCGAGCGTCGACGAGGGCGTCGCGCTTGCCGTCATGCTCGGGGCGTCCGGGGCCCTGCTCGTCTGGTGGCCGCCCGTCTCGCGCCGCGCGCTCGCCGCCGGGCTCGGGCTCGCCTCGGCCGTCGGCCTCGCCTGGCTGCTGCGCTGGCGCCTGCTCGCCCCGGCGCGCGTCGTGGTCATGGACGTGGGGCAGGGCGACGCCATCCTCGTCACGGACGGCGCCTCGTCGCTGCTCGTGGACACCGGGCCCGGCGACGCCGTCGTGGCGGCGCTCGCGCGGGCCAACGTCACGCACCTCGACGCCGTCCTGCTCACGCACCTGCACGACGACCACGCGGGGGGACTCGGGGACGTCATCGGGGCGGTGTCGGTGGGCCGCGTCATCGTGGGCGAGGGCGTGGACCCGGGCGATGCCGCGGCGGGCCTGCCGGTGGGGCGGGTCGGATACGGCGACGCCCTCTCCGTCGGGCGCTTCTCGCTCGAGGTGGTCTCGCCCCTCGAGCCGGCCGACGGGTCCGGCAACGAGGGCTCGCTCGAGCTCCTGCTCACCTTCGACGGCGGCGCGAGGAGCCTCACGGCGCTCCTCGCCGCCGACGCCGAGGAGCCGGAGACGTCGGCGGCCGTCGCGCGCGGGGACGTGGGCGACGTCGACCTCCTCAAGGTGGGCCACCACGGGTCTGCCGCGTCCGTCGGGGCCGGGACCGCCGCGGCGCTTGACCCCGAGGTGAGCGTCGCGAGCGCGGGGGAGGGCAACTCCTACGGCCATCCCGACCCGGCCTGCGTCGAGATCCTCGAGGGGGCGGGGTCGCTCTTCCTGTGCACCATCGAATGCGGGGACGTGACGGTCGAGCCGGGGGAGTCCGGGCCGGTCGTCACCTGCCAGAAGGGGGTCGTGCCATGAGTGCTACACTAGGGGCCACGATTGTGGCCCAAAGGGGGTGTGAAATGCCGAGGTGCGTGCCCATCAAAGAGATCAAGAACACCGTCGAGTTCGCGCGGATCGTCGAGGAGTCGCCGGAGCCCGTCATCGTGACCCGCAACGGGCGTGAGGCCTTCGCGGCCATGTCCATGGAGGTGCTCGACGCGATGCGCATGGAGCGCGCCCGCGCCGAGCTCTACCGCCTCGTCGACGAGGCGGAGGAGGACTTCCGCGAGGGCAGAGTCGTGGACGCCCGCGAGTCGATACAAAGGACACGTGAGCGCTATGGCCTATGACGTCTTTTTTGCCAACGCCGCCCAGAGAGACAAGGAGCGGATTGCTTCCTACCTGCTGCACGAGGCTCGGAGTCAGACGGCCGCGCGGGGCTTCCTGGACGGTCTCGAGCGCGTGACGGGCAATCTCGCCCAGTTTCCCGAGATGTACCCGCGCGTCGCCGAGGGCAGACTCGCCGCGGGCGGCTACCGCAGGGCGCGCTTCGGGAGCTACGTCGCGCTCTACCGGGTCAATGACGACGAGCGCGCGGTCGAGGTCGCCCGCGTCTTTCACGCGCTTCAGGACTACGCGCGGCTGCTCTAGCCGCGAGGGGAGGAGAAAATGGCAGACAAGCCCGCGCTTCTGGCGGCCTATCTCATCGTGGGGCCGGACGAGCTCAAGCGCAAGCAGGCGCTCGCCCGCCTCAAGGCGCGCGTCGACGGCCCCTTCGCGGCCTTCAACCTGGAGGAGCTCGTCGCCTCGGGGGACCTCGAGCCGGTGGGCGTGCTCGCCTCGCTCAACACGCTGCCGATGGGCGGCGACCGTCGCGTCGTCGTCATCGAGAACGCCGAGAAGCTCCCCAAGCCCGTCTCCGAGGCCCTCGTGGGGTACCTCGACAACCCAAACCCGAGCTGCACGCTCGCGCTCGTGGCAACGACGCTCGCCAAGACCACGCGCCTCTACAAGGCCGTTGCGAAGGTGGGCCCCCGCACGGTGATCGACTGCGCGGCCAAGAAGGGGCGCGACCTGCCGCCCTACGTGCAGAAGCTCGCGGCCGCCCACGGCGTCTCCATCGCGGCCGACGCGGCGCGCGAGCTCGTGGCGCGCGTCGGCGGGTCAACGACGATGCTCGACACGCAGGTCGCGACCCTCGCGGCGCTGCTCGGCGGCTCGGGGACGATCACCGCCCCCTTCGTCGAGGCCAACGTCGCGCGCGTGGCCGAGGTCAAGCCCTGGGAGTTCCTCGACCGGCTCTCCGCGCGGGACGCCCATCGCGCCCTCGCGCTCTACCGCCTGCTGGACGGCTCGGCGCTCGGGCTGCTCTCGCTCGTGGCGGGGCGCCTGCGCGAGCTCGTCTGCGCCCGCTCGCTCGCGGCGCGCGGTCAGGCCCACGCGCTGGCCTCGGAGCTGAAGAAGCAGGACTGGCAGGTGAGAAACCATGGCCGCTGGGCGCGCGCCTTCTCCGAGGGCGAGCTGGAGCGCCTGCTCGGCGCCTGTGCCGAGGCCGAGCGCGCGCTCAAGAGCGGCGCGGAGGCGGACGAGGTCATGCCCGCCCTCATCGCCCGCGTCTGCGGCGTGGCCTGATCCCGCGGGCTGCGACAGACCGCCGCCCCGGACCGTCGCGAAACCCCCGCGCACCCGCCCTGCGGGGCCTTCGCGACAATCCGTCGCCCCAGACCGTCGCGAAACCCCCGCGCACCCGCCCTGCGGGGCCTTCGCGACAATCCGTCATCCCAAACCGTCGCCATGTCCCCGCACAGCCGCCGTGCGGGGACATGGCGACAGAACGTCGCCCAAGACTGTCGCGAAACCCCCGCGCACCTAGTCTGCGGGCGATTCGCGACATTTCGACGCCCGGAATCGTCGCGAAGCCCCCGCGCAACCGCCCTGCGGGGCCGAGGCGACGAACCCGCGCCCAGAGACGTGGCGGGGGGCCCCCCCCCGTTTTTCTCTGGGGTCTTTCCACCAGTCTTCTTTTC